>JAUVQR010000306.1 GCA_030598065.1 Planctomycetota bacterium
AGGGCCACAAACAGGGCGAGGACGCGCGCCCTGTTAATATCTCCGTCAGGCCCGCCGCGCCGCCGCCGGACACGTATTCGCCGAGTATTATCAGCATCAGGAAGTAGACCAATACGCCGTTCATCAGGTGGGTGGATATGTTGGTCCAGTGATAACCTTCCACCGATAACCCCGAGAAGTAATAGTTGACGGCAAGGCTGGTAGTGGCTAAACCGCGCGACGGCAGGCTAATGTCGTTTTCCTGAAAAAACCTCGGTATATTGTGCAGGTCTCTCGTTAAAGGGTCGTCAACGAAAGCAGAGTCATCAAAATGAAAACTGGAGTGGATAGTGTTCGAATAGACGATAAGCCCCGCCAGGATTATTATAAGGCAGGAGAGGCGGTTAAAGCGTTTTGACTCTGCTTCGCTTGTTGTGGTCATCACAAGGCCGCCCTGAAAAGTTTCCTGCGGGCAGCCGGGCTGTCCGCTGCCGTGAAACACCTGTTAGACGTGCTTTCTCGGTGTCGTCCAGCTGTCGGTTACGTTTGTATCGGGTTTAAAGAAGAAGTCCAACGTAGCCCTCCCCAGGATATAGTTCTTCTTTGCGTAGTTGCGGAGCGGCTTGAGCGTCAACACCGCCGCCGCCAGCCCCAGCGCAAACAAAACGCCCAGGTAAAGCCCCGTATAGAACAAATACGTCAAAACACCAAGCAGGACAAGGCTGAGTATAAAGGGGTGCAGAAAGAAGCTAACCTCAAGGGGGTAAATAAAAAGCCCGAATATGCCCAGGCTTGGGTTGAACATTACGTCTCTGTGCACGTCGAAAAAACACTGAATATTGCCCAGCGACTGCCTGTACCACCTCTCGTCCCTGTTCTCAGACGCCTCCAGTTCCGGTTCGAGGAAATACGTACCGCACGATATACACCTGAGGCCCTTTTTCCTTATCTGCAGCCCGATATCGCAGTCGTCCGCCCTTATACCCGGCCTGGGAAGTACCCCGATGTCCTTTCTGAACATCATAAACGACCCGTGCACAGACGGCGTTGAATCGAGCCATGAGTAGAGCCTTATCGTCAAGTTACGCACGGCGTGATACAGGTCGAACCTGGGCACAAACCGCTCGATGCCTCCTTCCGTCTCGCGCCGCAGCATCGTCCTCAGCCCGGTAACAAGACCAACCTGCACGTCATCAAAAGGAATCACGGAATTCGCCAGCATGTCGCGCCCAAGCAGGTTATCGGCATCGGTTATGCATAACAGCGCGCCGGTCGCCTGCTCTATGCCTGTTCTCATCGCGCCCACCTTCCCCTTCTGGTAAACGTTCGTGACTATACTGAGGGGGTAGGGACCGGCGGGACATTGTTTCGCCACGCCAAGCGTTCCGTCTGTGGAGAGATCGTCCACGATGATAATCTCCAGCGGGTAATCGTAAGATAACGCCATACAATTCATAATCTTACGCTTTATTACCGATTCTTCGTTAAAGCAGGGTATTATTATGCTGACAGACTTGTCTCTTGCCGCAGAGCTATCCATGCAAGAGCCTGCCATAGAGACGCGTAGCCAGCATCCTGCAGTAGTTTAACGTCAGGGCGGGATAGTAACGGGGATTGAAGAGTATGTTCGGCGTCCATATGCACTCCCACGTGCAGAAGCATTTCGTGTCGTTTATGTAGTTTCTCACCTCTTCAGCCCGGGGAGTGCGCCACAATTTCGTGAAGTCATAATCAGAGTCCCTTATGTTGCCCATTTTTTTCGCGAGAATCTCGCACGGGTAGACGTTCCCGTCCGGGAGTAAGACGGCCATAAGCTGCCCGGCGTAGCATGGTGAACGGAAGTGAGGGTCCTTCAGTGTGTCATATACAACCTTATGAAGTATCCTGTTCTTGGCGTTCAATATATCGCCACCGCTCCTGAAGTTCTTGTAAGAGCCGTTTATGTTCCCGTAAAGTATGGAAGACTCCTGCAGCCCGGTTGCCTTGAGGTAGCTTTCCGGCGAAAATTGTTTAGATTCCCCGGCCAAAGTCTCTCCCCGGGTGGCGATAACCGAGATG
>JAUVQR010000131.1 GCA_030598065.1 Planctomycetota bacterium
ACCTGCTGCTACTGCCACGGTAACGGCGGAAGCGGCACGACCTTCGGCAAGCAGGCCGGCGTACCTGATTTCACCAACAAGGAGTGGCAGGCTTCCAGGTCGGACGAGGAGCTCATGGAGACAATGTTGGCCGGAAAGGACAAGATGCCCAGCTACAGGGGTAAGCAGACCGACGCTTTGATGAAGAAGCTGCGGCAGGTAGTCAGGAATTTCGCCAAAGAGTAATCGCTTCTTTAGCGCTTTATATTAAAGGCTCACCGTGTACCGCATTGTTACACGGTGGGCCTTTTTTTTGCAATTTCCGGGTGGTTTTTTTCAGGAACGGGACCGGCAGGGTTTAAGTGTCTCGCGAATCTGCCTCAGGGCAAACCTGAGGTCCACCACGCTGAAGGCGGTGACACAATCCTCCGGCACGCTGACCTCATAACCCCTCATGTAGGCGTCAACGGCGGTGTATAGGATGCAGATATTGGTCACCACGCCCGTCAGAATCAGATGGCGCACTCCAAGCCTCTTTAGCGTCCTGTCCAGCGCGGTACGATAGAAGCTCGAATAAGTACGCGTGTGTATAACTATATCGCCTTTGCGGGGTTTAAGTTCGTCTATCACCTCCGCGCCGCGCGTGCCCTTTATGGCGTGGGGCGGCCACACCTCGAACTCCCTGTCATCCTTCGAATGTCTGTCACAACAATACAGGACGGGTATCTTGTTGCGGCGGGCCTTGTTCATCTCCCTCTTGATGTTACCGACGATACCCCTTGACCTGGGGACCTCCAGGGGCGCCCCCTTAACCACAAAGTCGTTTAACATGTCTATTATCAGCAATGCCTTCTTGTTCTCGCCGGGCATTTTCCTTCCTCCCGCTTTACATTATTATTTTACATTACAATCCCACATTACAATGGGAGCTTTGTTGAGTCCTCTGCCAGAACCAGTCCTCCATCATAAAACTTCCTACATTCCTCCAATATATCATACGCCTCCCACTGAGGATAAAAATGGCTAAGTACCAGCGTCTTGCAGCCGGACTCCAGCGCAATCCTTGCGCACATGGACGGCACCAGATGCCCCTCAACCCTGAGGTCCTCGGGAAAGGAACATTCCAGTACCAGAACGTCCGCGTCCCTTGCCAACCCCACTATGTTTTCACAGTAACCGGTGTCCCCGGAATAAACCAGCACCTTACCGTTTGAAAACTCCAGACGATACCCTATCGTCGGGACCATGTGGTTCATAGCGCTGGTCTTTACCCTCCACCCGCCAAGGCTCAGTTCATCCTCCCTGAGTTCAGTGAGGTTCAGCTCATAGGTCTTCGGGGTAAGGCAGTTACCGTATACCCGGTTCAAATCGTGATAAAACCCCTTCAGTCCCTGCGGTCCGTAGACGTGAAGTGGTTTTGTGCGTCTGGGCTCTACGTTTCTCATGGCAAACAGTATTGACGTCATATCGGCGCAATGGTCGGGATGCATATGCGTGTAGAATATCCTGTCAATGTCGGTATAAGTGACCCCCTGGTGAAGCAACGTCGCCAGCGTGCCGGGGCCTGTGTCCAGCAGCATAATCTCACCCTCCGCCCTGACCAGGATTGCGGGACAAACGCGTCTCTTGGAAGGTACCCCGGTGCCGGACCCTATTATAATTGCCTCGGGACGGTCCTTCTCTGCGGGAGTAGTGGTTTGAGTTGACATTATAGAAGTAGAATAGCCCCTAACGGGTGGAGTTTTCTTTGGTTGATTCGAGGATCCTCAGATAGCTTTCATAACGCAACTTATCGAGTGCCCCTCGTTCGACGGCCGTCTTTACCGCACAACGGGGTTCGTGGGTGTGGGAGCACATCGAAAAGTGGCAGTCCTTTCCTATCTCCCAGATGTCACCAAAAAACTCTGCGACGTCTTGCTTTCCGATGTCCCAGAGGCCGAGCTCCCTTATGCCGGGCGTATCCACCACGTACCCTCCGATGTCTATCCCCAACAGGGTTACCCAGCTCGTGGTGTGCTTGCCCTTTCTTGCCGCCTTCCTTATGTCCTGAATCCTGAGTCCGAGCCCTGGCTGAATCCGGTTGATGAGAGATGATTTGCCCACGCCCGATTGTCCCGCGAGGACGGTCTTCCTGTCTTTCAATACACTTGCCAGTTCGTCTATGCCGACGCCCTTAACTGCGCTGGTGAACAGCACCGGATATCCCAGGGAGCCGTACATATCCTTCACCCAGGACATGTCGCCTTCGTCAACCAGGTCAATCTTGTTAACGCACAGTGCGACACGTAGACCGCCATTTGTCGCGGCAATTATGTAGCGGTCGATAAGGCGGGTTTTTAGGGGCGGGTCTTTTGTGGCAACTACCACCAGCACCTGGTCCATATTGGCCACTACAACGTGCTCTTTACCGCGTGCCCATGGGGCCAGGCGGGATAGTTTTGTCCGTCTCTCCAGTATTCCTTCGATTACGCCTTCACCGGGAGACGTTTCAACAAACTGAACGGTGTCCCCCACAACCACAGGGCTGGTCTGCCTGTCAGCCGCAACCTTGACCTTCTTCCTCAAACTACACCTGTAGTTAAGCCCGTCAGATTCAACCTGGCTCCAGGGGCCTTCTACTTTGAACACGCAGCCTTGCTTCATATCGGGTGTTAGAGTCTGAGGGCCGCTTCCGCCCCCTCCGCCACCGCCTCCAGGGCCGTACGGCCCTCACGAGCGTCACCGACGACATACAGCTCATTCACTATGCCGTTTAAGGCATCGGCAAGGTCGTTGTTGGGCTTATGCAGGCTCGCCATGACGATGCTGTCAAATCCTTCCAACCGCTTGTCGCCCTCCCGCCTCTTGTTGATTACCAGGAACCCCGGCCCTACCTCTACCACCTTCGAACTCATCAGGATGTCGGCGCCGCCATTTTTCAGCCTCTCTGTTACATGGAAGCGAGGGTGCGCGACCAGGCCGATACCCAACATCCTTCTCATCTCGATTAAGGTTACCTTCTTGCCCCTGCTCAAGAGAAAGTCACCCAGCTCGCAGCCCTCGGGGCCGCCTCCCACGATGGCCACGTTCTCACCCAGCGCGTCGGGGTTGCTGAATGCCTTCTTTACGTCCAGGAGGTTATTGCCGGTAGTGCCCGGTATATCCGGGAACTCGTCCTTGGCCCCACACGCAATAATGACGGCGTCCGGCGAGAGTTCCTTTATGGCCTCGACGGTGGCTTCTTTGTCTGTCTGTATCTCTTCGGTAAACCTCTCCGCCTGCCGTATGAGATAGTCGAGGAACTTGCCCATGTTCTCCTTCCTGGGGGCCATTGTGGCATAGCGGTATCTGCCTCCCAGCTTCGAGTCCTTCTCCCAGAGCCAGACCTTGTGGCCCCGTTCCCCTGCGGTGGCGGCGGCGTAAAGCCCGCCCGGGCCTCCGCCGACTACAAGGACACGCTTGGGCTTGGGTCTGGGCATCCTCTCTATCTCCCATTCTCTCCCGATGAAGGGGTTTGTGGTGCATACCAGTTTCTGTTCGATGATACTCTCTATACAGCGGTTGCAGGAGATGCACGGTCTGACGTCGTCAAGGCGTCCCTCCCTTACTTTGCCGGGCAACTGCGGGTCCGCTATAAGGGCCCTTCCCATGCTGACCAGGTCCGTCTTGCCTTCCTCCAGCGCCCGCTCCGCCATCTCCGGGCTGAGGATACGGCCCACGGTGATAATGGGCACGTTCACCACCGATTTTATGCCCGCTGCCAGATGTATAAAGCAGCCTTCATCAAGGTAGTAGCACGGGATGTTGTAGACCGCTGATGAACTGTTGCACGCCGTGACGTGTAGTGCGCTGGCGCCGGCGCGCTCCAGCATCTTTGCTATAACCTTGTTCTCTTCAAGCTTCAGGCCCTTCTCCGTGTACTCGTCGGCGCTTATCCTGCAAATGAGCGGGAAATCATCGGGTATGTTGGGCCGGGCCCTTATCGCCTCTACTATCTCCCTGGCAAACCGTGACCTCTTTTCCGTGTCGCCGCCGTAGTCGTCCTGCCGCAGATTGGTCTCGGGAGAAAAGAACTGATTGACCAGGTAGCCGTGGGCCATGTGTATCTCCATACCGTCGGCCCCCGCGCGCACAACCCTCTCCGCCCCGTCAACGAACCGCTTGACTATACCCGGTATCTCCTCCATGGACAGTTCCCTGGGCATCGTCCTGGTCAGCGGACTGGGGACGGCCGACGGCGCTACGGGGTCAACCTTTGTGTGGAATTTCAGCGCCTCCTTACCGGCATGGCTCAGCTGGATGACTATCTTTCCGCCTATCTTATGTATCTCATCCGAGAGATTTTTCAGACCGTCTATGTACTTGTCGTCGTGGATGCACAGCATGCCGTCGTTAATCCTGCCGACGGGGTCAACGCAGGTGTTCTCGACCGTCACGTATCCCGCGCCGCCCTGTACCCTCGCACGGTAGTATGATATTACCTCATCCGTTACGAAGCCCTCCGCGTCACAAAGATGGGTCTCCATGGCCGGTAATACGATGCGGCTCTTGATTTCCATGGACCCTATGCGGAAAGGGCTGAAAAGCCTGGGGAATGACTCCATAGGTCTCCTTCCTGTTAAACCTTAACGCTATATGCCTGCTTGCTCTCCGCCAGGTGCCAGTCGTGGTCAAACCTGCCGTTCGGCCTGATAACCTCATGGTATAGTGTGTCTCGCTCTACCGGTCTGCGGCCCGCCTCTTCTATCAGTCTTACTATCTCGGCCACAGACAGCTCCTCCGGCGTGTCGGCCCCCGCGGAATGGGTTATCCTCTCCGCCAGGACCGTGCCGTCTATGTCGTCTACACCGAAGCTGAGTGATATCTGAGCAAGTTTTATGCCCAGCATTATCCAGAATGCCTTTATGTGGGGGAAATTGTCCAGCATCAACCTGCCAATGGCCAGGGTCTTGAGGTCAAGCGCGGCGGTGGTCCGCGGAAGGCCCTGAAGGGACGTATTGTCCGAGTGAAAGGCCAGCGGGATAAAGGTCATGAACCCGCCCGTCTCGTCCTGCGCCCTTCGTAGTTCGAGCATGTGGTCTATCCGCTCCTCGGCCGACTCCATGTGGCCGTAGAGCATGG
>JAUVQR010000079.1 GCA_030598065.1 Planctomycetota bacterium
CTTGTCATAAATGACCTCCTGGTCACCTACGGACAGAACGTGTGCACCCCTATCGGGCCTAAGTGCAGCGCCTGCAAGGTCTACTGGTACTGCAAAAGAATAGGCGTTAAAAAGCATCGCTAGCTGCAGATGCCGTTTGTCGGCGGCCTGTCTTACGTGCCACGGAATCAACTGAAAGTACACGGCCACACTAAAGATAAAACTATGCTACACGTTAATCCGTTGGTAGTATGCTTTTATGTTGATATCGGACATAATTTGACTAACATAAAAAACGGAGTGAAATAGAATCAGGTGTTTTGAAAATGAAATCTGGAGGAGGTTGCGATATGGGTGACAGGTTGATAGAGTTCTACGGTACGGAATGTGTCCACTGCAGGGAGATGGACCCCTTGGTCGAGAGGCTAGAGGGTGAAGAGGGGGTCAAGGTCACCAGGCTTGAGGTCTGGCACAACAGCGAGAACGCGGCCCTGATGCAGAAACTGGATAAAGACGAAGACGGTCAGGCGTTCTGTGGGGGTGTTCCGTTCTTTTACAACGAGAAGACGAACGATAAGATATGCGGTAACACCGACTATGAAAGGCTCAGGGAATGGGCCGCAGGCAAGTAAAAGGATGATATTTTTGATGTCTGGGAAGACCGTAAAGGGTCTCAAGGTAGAATATCTACAGATCACAGATCATGGATTACGACGGTAATGTAGATAAAAGGCTCATGCCGGCGCTGAGCCATCAGCAGATAGAAAGGCTTTCACCTCCCAGCCCGGCAGGTATTTTTAGAAAATACTTACGCCCGCTTAATACGACAACTTGAGAAGCAGATGTACGAACTGAAGGGATAATAGAGACAGAATGCCCAGAAAAACACTTCAAACCTTCGAGATACAGTACCTGCAGGTCATGGATTGCGATGGTAATGTAGATAAAAGGCTCATGCCGGCGCTGAGCCATCAGCAGATAAAAGAGCTTTATGAGTTCATGGTGCTCGTCAGGACGTTTGATGACAAGGCGTTCAAGCTCCAGCGGCAGGGGAGATTAGGGACTTACCTGCAGGTAAAGGGTCAGGAGGCGTCGCAGGTCGGCGCGGCGTACGCCCTGAAGGATGAGGATTGGCTGTTCCCCTCCGGCAGGGATGTAGGGGCCCTCATTACCAGGAGCCACCCCCTGCACATGCTTTTTCAATACAGGGGCGGCGATGAGAGAGGCGTTAAGGCCCCTGAGGGACTGAATAACTTCCCCATTACAATACCCGTTTCCACGCAGATACCCCACACTACCGGCAGCGCATGGGCGTCAAAGATGCTTGGGGAGAAGGTGGTCCACATGGCGCTCTTCGGAGACGGCGCCACCTCCAGGTCGGATTTTCATGAGGGGCTCAACTTTGCGGGCCTGTTCAGGGTGCCTGCCGTGTTTGTATGCGAGAACAACGGCTACGCCATCTCACTACCCAGGGTCAGACAGACCGCCGCCGAGACCCTTGCGCAGAAGGCGTTCAGCTACGGTATTGATGGGATACAGGTCGACGGTAACGATGTATTCGCCGTATATAGTGCCGCTGCGCACGCAGTAGAGAAGGCGAGGCAGGGGGAGGGACCTACGCTTATAGAGTGTATTACGTATAGGGCCGCGGGGCATTCAACCTCTGACGATGACCTTAAGTACAGGAATAAAAAAGAAATAGAAGAGTGGCAGAAGAAAGACCCCATAGAGAGACTTGAGAGGTATATGAGGGGAAACAACCTCCTTACCGATAAGAGTAGAGATGACGTTCTTAAAAGGACTCGGCAACGGGTGGAGAAGGCCGTGGAGGACTACGAGAACGTTGCCCCGCCCCGGCCCAGGGACCTATTCACAAATACCTATGCACGGCCCACAAACGAACTGAAAGAACAGATGAACGAATTTACAGAGGGGCCGGATGGCTAAACTGAACATGGTACAGGCCATAAACCTTGCCCTACGCCAGGAACTGGAAAAGGACGGCAGGCTTATCATCCTGGGTGAGGACGTGGGTATAGACGGGGGCGTCTTCAGGGTGACAGACGGCCTGCAAGAGGAATTTGGCGAGGGAAGGGTGATTGACACGCCCCTTTCCGAACTGGGCATAGTCGGCACGTCAATCGGCCTGGCCGCCAAGGGTATGCATCCGGTGGCCGAGATACAGTTCAGCGGCTTCCTTTACGCCGCTTATGACCAGCTTACTTCTCACGCCGCCAGGATAAGGACAAGGAGCAGGGGCAGGTTTACGTGTCCAATGGTGATAAGGGCCCCCTATGGAGGCGGTATTAGGGCCCTGGAGCTGCACTGTGAGAGCCAGGAGGCAATTTTTGCCCATACGGCGGGGATAAAGGTCGTGATTCCTTCCGGGCCGTATGATGCCAAAGGGCTCCTCATTTCAGCCATAAGGGACCCTGACCCGGTGGTCTTCCTTGAACCCATGAGGGTGTACAGGGCCATAAAAGAAGATGTGCCGGAAGAGGAATACACCATAGCGCTCGGCAGCGCCAACGTCTTACAGGAGGGGACGGATCTCACGGTCATCTCCTGGGGCGCTATGATGAAATATACCCGTGAGGCGCTTGCAAAGACGGATTATAGCGCCGAGGTGATAGATATAAGGACTATTAGCCCTCTGGATTCTGAGACCGTGATAAACTCTGTGAAAAAGACGGGCAGGTGCCTGATAGTGCATGAGGCGCCCAGGACGTGCGGGTTTGGTGCGGAGATAATCGCACAGATAAACGAAAAGGCGTTCCTTCACATGGAAGCGCCCGTAGTAAGGGTAACGGGTTTTGACGTCCCGTTTCCGATGTACAAACTGGAGAATTATTACCTCCCCGACGAGAATAGGATATTAAAGGGCGTTGAGAAGGTGATGAAGTTCTAGAGATTCATGCGGGGGGGGAGCGGCGGGGGGCCGGTACGTCTTCTCCAGGGTTTTTTTGTGTTTACAGGACATTTCTCATAGGGTCAAAACATGGCATACGACTTCAAGTTTCCTGATATCGGAGAAGGTGTAACAGAAGGGATAGTGGTGGAGTGGAAGGTCAGGGAAGGCGACATGGTAGAGTTGGACCAGGACCTGGTCGAGATAGAGACGGATAAGGCCATTGTGACGATACCCTCTCCCAGGAAGGGAGTAATACTGAAGATACATTATAAGGCGGGTGAGACCATCCCGGTCGGTGATACGCTGGTTACTATAGGAGAGAAGGGAGAGAAGGGGGAGAAGGCAGAGGCCGTGGGAGAGGCGCCGTACACGGACAGCGTCGTAGGTTTTCTTGAAGAGGCCCCCAAAGAAGAGGAAGAAGAGGAGGAGGTCAAACCTGCCGCAAGGGAGGCCGCAGAAGCGGCTGCGCCTGCCGCCGGGAAGTCGCTGGCCACCCCCGCGGTCAGAAGACTGGCCAGGGAACTGGGTGTGGACGTATCTCATATCAAAGGCACGGGCAAGGACGGAAGGGTCACCGCCGAGGACGTGAAGAATTCTGCCGCAAAGGCCGCCCTCCCTTCCCCGAAAGCAAAAAAGGAAGAAAAACCCGCGATAAAAAAGATAAAGAAGTACGACATGTACGGCTACATTACAAGAGTCCCCCTCAAGGGGGTGAGAAAGACGGTGGCCAGGAAGATGGCAGAGGCAACGTCCAGCGCCGCGCTGGTCACCCATCAAGACGATGCCGACGTGACCCATCTCGTAGAGGTGAGAGAGGGCCATAAACAGTACGCCGAGGGAAAGGGGGTAAAACTCACCTATATCCCGTTCGTAGTAAAGACCGTGATAGAAGGCCTCAAGAAATATCCCTATCTGAATTCCATACTTGAGGAAGAAGACGGGGAAGAATACGTGGTGCTGAAGAAATATTTTAATATTGGTATTGCCGTCGACACGCCGGACGGGATTATAGTGCCTGTAGTCAAGGGCGCCGACCAGAAGACCGTCTTGGACATCGCAAAAGAGGCGAGCGAGCTTGCAGAGAGGGCGCGCGCGAGAAAGATAGACCTTGCGGACATGAGAGGCGGCAGTTTCACCGTAACAAACGTGGGGTTTATAGGGGGTACGCACTTCACGCCGATACCCAACCACCCGGAGGTCGCTATACTGGGACTGGGCAGGATAGAGGAAAAACCCGTGGTAAGGGAGGGCAAGGTAGTGATACGGAGGATTATGCCGCTGTCCCTGACCTTTGACCACAGGGTGGTAGACGGCGCGGATGCGGCAAGGTTCGTTAACACCGTAAAGGAATACCTGGAAGACCCGGACCTGTTTCTGGTGGGGCTGGGCGAGTAGCGTATGAGACAGGGGGGGTGCCGCAGGGCTTCAGCCCTGCGGGGATGGCCAAATCTTTGATTTGGTGCGTCTCGACGCACCCTACAACTGGGTGAGTAGGGTTTGAGGCAGGGGGCAGAGCCCCTGCCCTATATCTTCCCAACATAGCCCGGCGCTCCGCCGCCGGGTACAAATATTTTTTGTGGGGTTGGGCTGGTAGAAGAACTGAATTATTTAATCAACCCTTTCAGCCGAGCGGTAGATATAGTAGTAGACGAGCCAGGTGGTCATCAGCCCGGCCGCAATCGGTATGGAGAAGGTGGTCCAGCAGACGATGGCGTCCCAGCCCGGTATCTCAGGCGTAGTGAAGCGCGATACAATCTTTATGACTATCAGGACGTGGAAACAGATTATAATAATCCTGTTATTCCGTCCCGTCACCTTCAACCTCTTCCAGTCCAGCATCGCGCCAATATATTAAAATCCCCAGGAAAATTCAACCGGGGCCTGCAAGACCATCAAATATTTTACCCCGGTACGTCTTTATTGTACTCATAGGTCATTATGCTGCTCTTTAAGGTCATGTTTACAGGTACACGTACACGTCAATATCTATCTTGACTTTGTGTGCTGTGGTTATATATTGACCACTCAGGAGGCGCCGTAGTCTATGAGGTTACAGGATCAGAAATTCTGAACATTATTCTTTTCTGATAATGGGGGGGGTAAAGATGTCTATCAAACTAGGACCACTGGTAGGTTCCACAACTCATAACGAGGCCAAAATTTGGGTGCAGACCGACACGCCCGCGAGACTGGAATGCAGGGTTTACACAGACCAAGAGGGCAGTAGTCAGATACCGGACTCTCCTTTCGTATTTGAGACAGAGCAGGTTAACGGCTGCACGGGAGTAGTGACCGTGGCCCTGCCTCAAGACGACAAAAAATATTATTATAGTGTCATTGAGACCGGTGGCACCGGTACTACACCGATACCCCGAATCTATTCCTTTCGCACATTTCTAGCCCAGGACAAGAAGATTGAGAGTTTTTCCTTCGGCCTTATATCATGCAATAGGCCGAGAGACGTCAAAAACAGTCAGGAGCCGGGTCTAAGGGGCATGTGGCGGTATCTTTACAACGAGATGTCCGGTCAGGATGCCGCCTTCTTACTCGCGGTCGGAGACCAAGTGTATGCGGATCATGATAAAGATAATGCATGGCAGAAAAGCTTGAAGGGAGACCCGGGTAAAACGTCCTTGGAACGTTACAGGGAGATATATAAAACGCATTGGTCGTTTCGTGAGATGCACAGTGTAATCAGGAACTTTCCCACCTTTATGATATGGGACGACCATGAGATAACAAACGGGTGGGGCTCCAGTAATAAGCATACCGGGGAAAAGGAACAGGAAATATTCCGGGTTGCAAAGAAGGTCTATGATGAGTTTCAGCATAGTCACAACCCTCCAACCCTCTCTCACCCCCAGGGCCACACGCTTACGCAAGGGCACACGCCGTATTACTACGCCTTTCGATACGGCCCGGCTGCCTTTCTTGTGCTCGACCTCCGGGGAAACAGGAGGTGTTGGGAGAAGCAGCTGCTGGGGCCTGACCAGAAGGCGGCCCTCGAACACTGGTTTGAATCAAAAGAGGCCCAGGACTCAAAGATACTCTTCGTAATCTCCTCCGTCCCCATGATTCACGTAAGGAGGTGGATTGCAAGGGCCACATCGTGGATAAAAACAGACATTGCGGACCAGTGGTCATCCGAATATTATTACAAAGACCGTAGGTTTATCCTTAAGCTGCTTTTTGACAGGTACGTAGAGGGCGGCAAACGAAAGGCCGTTGTCCTGGGCGGCGACGTCCATGTGGGGACCGTTGCAAAGGCAACGGACAGTTTCACGGGACAGAGCATATACCAGTTCACTTCTTCCCCCATATCCAATGAGGCACAACCGTTCTTCGACAGATGGTTAACAAAATTCGGCAACAAGTTTGACTTTCATCTCGATGAGGAGGATGAGCGGACTGTACACGTTGAGATAGATGGAAAGGACAAACGGTTTCATGAGAGAAATTTTGGCATAATCACAGTAGATTTTGGTTCTCCCCTCAAAGCCACGGCGAGGATGTACGAGCAGTTTAAGGGGGAATCTGAAGAGATTCAGATTTAGACACGGTACATAAACAACACGAGATACAAGGTCAAGTTGCGAAGATGTTTTTTTATGGCCCGTTGGGGTAAAGCGGATAAATTATCGGCCAAAAACCCCCACTAGCTCCGCCCGGTCGAGGATGTGACCCTCCATTGCCCCTTCTACCTGCTGTTTTGTGGCGCCGGGCTTGAGGCCGAGCGCCGCGTCCAGCGCGTATAGCTTGAAAAAATACCGGTGGGCCGGGCCCGGGGGCGGGCAGGGGCCGCCGTATCCAATCCTGCCCCAACTGTTTGTCCCCTGTATAGCCCCGTTATCGAGTTTCTTGTCCCTGGGTATGTTCTCAGAAAGCCCTTCGGCTCCGGGCGGTATGTTGTAAATGACCCAGTGAACCCATACACCTCC
>JAUVQR010000043.1 GCA_030598065.1 Planctomycetota bacterium
GTTCTTTGACAAACACGACGTCGACTTCTTCAGTGACCAGATAATTACCCCATACCCCAAGACCGAGATGAGAGAAGAACTTCTAAAAGAGGACCTGGTCACCAACCCCTATGACTACCGCAAGTATAACGGCTTTTGGGCGAACGTACGCACCAAACACCTCAGTTCGGAGGAGCTACAGTTCATGAAGTGGAAATACAGACGCAAGTATTCCACATTCTACAAGACGACCCCCGTATTCAGGCGCAGGTTCCTCCTGGTGGACCTGCTCAGGATTTTTGCGCTGAGGCCGTACTACAGGACCAAGGACAGGATAAGGACCATCGGCAAGACCGAACGGGAGGCCTTCCAGGACCAGATGAACTTGTTTAACAGTCTCAATGACTTTCCGGAGCTAAACTCGACTACGAGCTGACATGAAAATACTCTTACTATCAATGCCAGACTGCACGCCGCTTTTCAACCTGAAGCGCTGGAAACCGCCCAACCTGGCCATTGCCTCACTGGCGGGCAACATCGAGGGGCACGAGATCCGCATCGGCGACTTGCTGCTGAACAGGGATAACATAAAGCAAACAATAACCGAATTGATACACGATTACACGCCTGACCTGGTGGGGCTGGGCGCCATGAGCTTCCAGTTCGCCACAGCGCACAGGATAGCCACCCTGATTAAAAACGTAAGAAAAGAGACCGCAACCGTATTGGGCGGATACCACCCCACCCTGCTTTACGACGAGATATGCATGTCCGACAACGGCAAACCGTTTGACTACATTATCAGGGGTGAAGGGGAGTCTACCTTTTCGGAACTGCTGGACGCCATGGAGGGCAAACGCGGCCTTGAGTCCGTGCGGGGCCTATCTTACCGTAAAGACGGCGTCTTTACCCACAATTCCCCTCGCCCGGCGGAAGACATGGACAAACTGAAACTACCGGACAGGACAAAGCGGATATGGGGCGGCAACCACTTTAACGGCGTCCCGCTGGACATAATAGAGACGTCGCGCGGCTGCACCATGCCCTGCAACTTCTGTTGTATGGAAAAGATGTACGGAAGGAGCTTCAGGACGTACCCCATACCACGGGTCATAGAAGACATCTCAAACTGCAAGAAGCTTGGCACCGGTTGGATTATATTCTCGGACGACAACATCTGCCTCGACATCAAGAGATTCGAGGATCTGTGCGACGCCATAACTGAGGCCGGACACAACGACATAAACTACATAGTGCAGGCGTCGAGTTCAGGCATAGCCTCCTCCGACGCGCTGGTCGAAAAGATGGCCCGCGCCGGATTTAAGATCGTCTTCCTCGGGATAGAAAACGTGTCCGAGGAGAATCTACGCAGGTTCAAGAAGGGCAACATAGTCGAGAGCACCCGGCTGGCCGTAAAGAAACTACACGATAAGGACATGATGGTCACGGGCGGAATCATACTGGGTAGCCCCGAGGACAAAGAAGAGTCCATAGCCGACAACTATCGTTTCCTTGAAGAAATGGACATCGATTTCTACGCGGACCAGATACTAACCCCTTACCCCAAAACCCCTATAAGGGACGAGATGCTCCAGGCGGGCCTGATAACCAACAAAGACGACTACAGGAGGTACAACACCTTCTGGGCAAACGTCAAGACCCATCACCTCTCCTCCGACGAGATACAGTTCCTGCGGTGGAAATACAACGACATTTACGGAGACAACATGCTGGCTACCGAGACCTACAGAAGGAATTACCCCTTCATATACTTACTGGTGAACTACTTCTGGAGACCCATATGGAACCTGAAAAGGGGGCTTTCCCGGGTCAAACTCACCGAGAGGCAGCGATACGAAGAAGCTATGCAAAGGGCGGAAGAGACCAACAGCTTCAGGGACCTGTACGAGGACAACGGCGGCCAGTAGTGACTCGTCATTGTATTTTGACAAGACAGTGAGTATAATTTTGGGATTGTAAGTTAAGGGAAATACCATGCCTACAGCACCAACCGTATCCATAGCACGCTGCGACGATTATGACGCGCCCAAGGTCTACGCGGCCGTGAAAAAGGCCCTGGAACAGGTAGACGGCATCCACAAGCTGGTCGGCCAAAATAAGAAGGTGCTGCTCAAACTGAATCTTCTCACCTCTTCCCTGGGTCCTGAGTATGCGATAAACACACACCCCTCCGTGGCCAGGGCGCTGGTGGACTTTTTTCAGAAGGAAACCGGAGCTGAGGTCTACATCGGCGATTCCTCCGGCAGCCTCAGATTTGGTTCCACCAACAAGGCATTCAAACTAACAAAACTCGATAAGGTGACTGAAGAAACGGGGGCCAAGTGGGTCAACTTCGACCAGGATAAATTCATCGATATCAAGAAGAGCAACGGGGCGACCCTTCCCAGGTTCCGAATGGCAAGGACGGTGAAGGACGTAGACCTGGTGGTCTCCGTCCCTAAGCTCAAGACACACGGGCTAACAAAATATACGGGGGCGTTGAAGAACACCCTTGGTGTCATACCGGCCAAGGGGAAGAAGGACGTCCACATACAGGCGCCCAAGCCAAGCGACTTCGCCCAGGCGCTGATAGACGTCTACGAAGAGGTTAAGCCCCACCTCACGCTGATGGATGCCGTCATAGGCATGGAGGGCAACGGGCCAAACGCCGGAGACCCCAGAAAGATAGGCCTCATCATGGCCAGTACCAACGGGGTCGCCATTGACGCCGTAGCATCAAGCATCATCGGATACGACCCGCTCAGCATACCCACCATCAGATATGGGCAGGAGAGGGGGCTGGGAACGGCCGACCTTAACAAGATAAACGTGAAGGGTGAGCGGATAAGCGACGTCGCCATACCGGACTTTAAGAAACCCGGAAATATCGCGCAAGATTTCGCCCTCAACTACCTGCCGGGATTCATCTTTGCGAAGCTGTTCGACGTCTCCTGCGAGTCGTACTCCACCGTTTACGAGCCCAACTGCACAAAGTGTTACGCCTGTATCAAGAACTGTCCCGTCCAGGCCATAACTCCGACCGGGACGGACGGCACCGCGCGCGTGGACAAAGAGAAATGCATCGGCTGCTTCTGCTGTGACGAGGTGTGTGACTACAAGGCCATCGTTATGGAGCGTCACGCCCTGGGCAAGGTTTTTTTGAGAATAGCGGAACTCCTGGGGTCGGAAAAGACTAGGTAGAAACAGAAATCAGGCCCCGGAGAAATGGGCGCGGGGCGAACACCTGCAAGACCGTAATTTTTCTTCTATGCAACCGCCTCCAATACCCGCCCCGGACGCCGCACTCCCAACGCCGCACACGCTCTTAAGCCGTTGCCGTATAACCGCCGCCGTCAGGCACCACACACCCCGGCACGCATAGAGAGACCTCCCGGCATAATTGCCCCATAATCCATTTTAATGGTTTTACAACGGCTTCTTTTCCTTTAGAATACACTCCCAGAATCGCCTCACCTTTTGCCGGAAAGGAGGCAAGATGCAGTGGCACAAGATATTTGTCCCTGAAATAACGGAACTTATCGAGCAGAGAAACCTCAAGGAACTGGGTGAATTCCTGCGCGGGCTCCATCCCGCGGACATCGTAGACATACTCAGAGACCTGCCCTCCGCCGACAGGGTCCTGGCGTTCAGGGTCTTAGACAAGACAAAGCTTGCCTGGGTCTTCTCCATGTTCGAGCCGGAAGAGCAAGAGGAGCTCTTGAAACTGTTTACCGAACAGAAGGTCAAGGAGATTCTCCTGGAGATGGACTCGGACGACAGGGCCCAGCTCCTGGAGGAACTCCCCGCAGACATGGTAAAGAAGTTCCTCGCCCTGCTGCCCCATGACGAAAAAGAGATTACAAACCTTATCCTTAACTATCCCGATAACTCCGCCGGCAGGCTGATTACGACCGATTACGTCGCCCTCAGGGCCGATAAGACCGCCACCGAAGCCATCGAATACGTGAGGAGAACAGGGCCGGACAAAGAGACCATATATATCTGCTACGTCATAGACCAGACAAGAAAACTGATCGGGGTGCTCTCCCTCAGAGACCTGATACTCGCGCCTCCCGACAAGAAAATTGGCGAAATAATGAAAACCATCGTCTCCTCCGTGAAGACCACCGACGACCAGGAGCTGGCGGCCAGGGTTATACAGAAGTACGACCTCCTGGCGGTGCCTGTCGTTGACCGGGAGGGAAGGCTGGTGGGGATAGTCACCGTCGACGACGTGATAGACATCCTTGAAGAAGAGGTCACGGAAGACATGGAAAAGATGGCCGCCGTGCGCCTGCCGGAGGAGGCATATTTCAAGGCCGGCTTCTTTCAGGCCGTGAGGAAGCGTGCCACCTGGCTGGTCATACTTATAATCGCCGAGACGTTTACCAGCGACCTTATTGAGAACTACACGACATCCCTGACGTCCCTCGTGGCCCTGGCCTATTTCATCCCCATGCTCATCAGCTCCGGCGGCAACACCGGCGCCCAGTCGTCTACGCTGGTAATCCGCGCGCTTGCCATCGGCGAGGTCACCCTTGGGGAGTGGTGGAAGATACTGAGCCGTGAGGTATGGATAGGAGCGACCCTGGGAGGCATACTGGGAGGAGTAGCGTACATCAAGGTATACCAGTCGGTCGGAGACCAGACCACGGGAATAGCGGTGGGACTGGCTCTACTCGCCGTGGTTCTGGTAGGAAACATCATAGGCGTCTTAATACCGCTGATATTCAGGCGCATCGGGTGGGACCCCGCGACCGTGTCGTCACCGCTTATCGCCACGGTCCTGGACCTTACCGGACTGCTGATATACTTCGAGGTAACACGCAGGATGCTGAGTATTTGAGCCGCTAAGGATTAAAATAATCACGCTGAGAAAAGACAACACGGATAACCGTGGTCACGTCCTCTGCCTCTCCCTCTCCCTGTAGAAGAACCTGAGCGGTATCTCGGTGAAGGGGAACTTGTTGCGGAGCCTGTTGGAGAGATAGCGTTCATACGCAGCGTCAAAGAGGAAGGCGTCGTTGACGAACAGAACGAAGGTGGGCGGTGAGACCGTCACCTGGGTGACGTAAAGCAGCTTGGCCGACCTGCCGTGTTTTCTCCTCGACGGCCGCACCTCCAGGGCCTCGCCCAGGACCTTGTTCAACTCGGCGGTGCCGACCCTGGTTATGCTCTGACGGTACAGGTCCTCGGCCAGTTCTATTGTGCCTACCACGTTATCCGCGTTTTTTGCGCTGATAAAAGAGATGGGGGCGTAGGCAAGACCCGGTAGCCTGTCCCGGACGTATTTCACAAACTCCCTGGTGTCCGTGTCCCCCGCCAGGTCCCATTTGTTTATCACGATGATGCACGGCTTGAACTCCTCGGCTACGTAAGCGCACAGCTTCTTGTCCACCTGGGACACCTCCGTGGTGGCGTCAAGCATGAACAGCACCACATTGGCGTTTCTGACCGACCTCTTGGCCCTGGCCAGCCCGTAGAACTCCACCGAACCCTCCACCTGGCGCTGTCTCCTGACACCCGCGGTGTCGACGGCCACAAACACCTTGCCGTTCAACTCGAACCTGACGTCTACCGAATCGCGGGTAGTGCCGGGGACCTCACTGACTATCATCCTGTCCTCTTTTACGAGGGTGTTTATCAGGGTAGACTTGCCGGCGTTTCGCCTTCCTACCGCTGCCAGCCTCATTAGCGGCTGTTCCAGGGCCTCCGCCTCAAGAGGGATAATGGCGCCAATCTCACCCAGAAGCTCCTTCCTGCCGAGCCCCTGTTTGGCCGAGAACGGCAGCGGCTCTCCGAAACCAAGCTTGAAGAACTCACTCTTCAGAGAGATAAGACCGGGGTCATCCACCTTGTTCGCCAGCAATAAAACGGGTTTATGCACGTGGCGGAGCCTCTCCGCCACCATCTCGTCAAGCGGCACGACCCCGTCACGCGCGTCTACCGTGAACAATATGAGGTCGGCCTTGCCGAGCGCAATCTCTATCTGCTCTTCCACATGCCGGGTTATCACTTTTTCTTTGGCGTCCTGCATGCCGATGCCACCGGTGTCCATGAGTTCAAACCTCTTGCCACCATGCAGCACCTCAGCCGTCACCCTGTCCCTGGTGACGCCGCTGGTGGGGTCGACAATCGCCACACGCCGCCTTACCAGACGGTTGAAGACGGAAGACTTCCCCACGTTGGGCCTGCCCACAATCACCACAACAGGGAGGTACTTTCTCTCCGGGGCGTTACGGCCCTGCTCAACGGCTTCGGCTTCTATGCTGACACTATCTTTACCGGCCTCTGTCTCGTGCGTAACCATACGGCTATTATACCCCAACACCGGTGGCAGGGACAGGCATTTGCCTTCGGCTATTACACCGAAGCTACCCAGGCAAATATGCGGAGCGATTTTCCTTCTCGCGTCCTGCACTTATTGTAGGATGCCGCTACGGCCGGGATTACACTTGACTATCGCCATGACAATCTCCGATAATCCGGTTTACATGTTGTCTTGCGGCCGTAATACTGTCTGTGTTGTTGCCCCGTTTTGACGGCGGAACGGCGCCTTTTCCATAAGAAAATTTCGTTGTCGCAATGTCTCTTCGGGACGTTTCTTGAGGTGGAAATCGTGGCAGAGAGCAAGATATATGTGTGGCTAAACAATCTGTTAGACGCATGCAACGGCTCGGAAGGTTCTGAAGATGCAGTCAAGGCCGTTGAGGAACTAATCGGAGGCCCGGTGACATTCACCGAAGAGGATTTCGCCGACTACCTGAGAATACATCATCCGGACATACCCGCCAGGATAGAGCTTGAAGACGGATACCTGAACGTCCACGCAAGTCTCGCCATCTTCTCCCTGACCTTTGTGTTCACTGCTGAAGCCAACCCCTCAGGTAAGATGGCGTACCTTCACCAGGAGAGGGGAACGGCGATTAAGAATTTTCTGGATATCGAAGGGATGTGCGAACGAGTCGGCGCGCTTAACTATGACCACTCCAACAGGACAATTTCGCTGGACCTCTCCAGGATGCCAAGGGACGTGAACCTTAAGGCATTTGAAATAAAGAAAGGCGGTATGGAAGTAGACTTAAGAGAAGAACCTGCCTAATCTCTGACTCAACCACTCACCGTAGGGTTGCGTCCTGTGGAACGTGCGGGATTGCCCCTGCCGGTTACGTCTTCCGTCAATGAGGACAGAAGCCGCCTTTTTATACAAGAGCCGGATTAAGAGTCCGGTGTCTCGTCCTTTGCCTTAGGTTCCTTATCTTCCTCTTCCTCTTTCTTTCCTGCGGCGGAGGGCTCAGGCGAAGGTTCAGGCTGTTGAGGAGGCGTCGTGAAATCCGTATCCACCTCTTCTGTATAAACGTCTTCTACTTCAGTTCCGTCAACGTCCTTGCGCATCAGCAAATAAAGCACGCTCTGGGCGGAACCCACAAAGGCAACCGCAACCGCCCATACGACCATCTTGACAAGAAAGAGATAGAAGACCAGCGCGGCCGTAGCGAGAACCAGTGTCTTCGAACCCAGGGAGCCGAAGGCAAGTTTTACCTGCGTGATAAATCCATAATTATCCGCAAAGCCTGACGGGTTCGCCAGACAGTTAACTGCCTTTGCGATGTTATTGAACTTCTCGCCCATACCCATGCCGACAGTAACAAAACTGGTGCTGATAAGCAGGTCAACGGCCGTAGCGACCAAATAGACGCAGACGGCGCCGTACGCGGCGGCAGAAGCACAGTATACGGCAAATCCAAACGGCTTGGACAGTACGTAGGAATAAGCCCTGCTCATCGCGTCAAAGGCATCGGAACCGTCGGCACTAATGGTGGGGAACATGAGCCCTGAACCCACACCACCTACTATACCTACAAACAATATCAGGAAGCTAAATGCGAGGATTACCGGGAAGGCGAACGCAACAACAACCTCCAAAAACGGCACCTGCCCGACAAGCCCGCACAATGCATTAAGTAAGACAAAGAACAGCACACCTACCAGAGGGGCCATCGGTCCCCAGAAATAAGACCAAAACTTTTTTAACGAGTACTTGACGGAATCAACAAGCCCGACCTTGGTGCCCCTGGCATATTCCATAGCGGCAATCCTGGTGATGGCTCCGCCTACAATAGACCAGATGGCGAGCAGGCCAAACACTATAAGCGCAAGAGGGAGATATGCCTTCCAGCTACCCGAGGCAACGGCGTGAGTAAAAATGGAAAATAGACTACACGCGCCTTCGGCAGAGGGCCTTAGAAAACTCGCAAATACGGTAGCAGGGTTTGCCTCAATGAAATGCAACAGCGAAAAAGGCCACAGGATACCGCACGTCCACAACACACTTACCAGCACACCAATGAAGGCGAGAAAGATCCTCTTTACGTCAAAGGCCGCCCAGAAGGCGTATGACATATCTTGCCAGTTCTCTTTCCTCTCGAACATCTCAATCCCTTTGTCTTAAACTGAAATACATACATACTTGGAACGGCGAAAATACCAGAAAGCCTAAAAAAATCAAGGACATTCTACGCCGAAAAGCGGATGCCGCCAGATACTCTTACACACTGTCTGATTCCTTTTTGGACTCCTCGGCCTGGTCCGCCCCGTCCGGCGTTAGCGGTTCCTCTATCCTGTGCTCTCCTTCCACCCACTTGCCCAGGTCTATCAGCTTGCAACGCTCGGAGCAGAAAGGGAAAAAGGGGAGTTCGTCGGTGGACTCATA
>JAUVQR010000092.1 GCA_030598065.1 Planctomycetota bacterium
CTCCGTCGTACTCACCTTCGCCAAGCATCCAAGAAACGTCTTGAGCGGCAGCACCCCCAGTTTCATCACCTCAATGGGGCACAGACTGCTCCTGTTCCAGCGCCTGGGCGTGGACTTGACCATAGTTATCGAGTTCGACGAGGTCTCCGGGATGAGCGCGGAAGATTTTGTTGAAAGGATTGTCTCAGGCACCCTGGGCGCGAGAGGTTGGGTGATGGGCTTTGACTTCGCCTTCGGCAAGGACCGCAGGGGAGACTTTGCCTTCGCCTCGGGTCTTTCAAAAAAGTACGGGTTTGAGGTGTGCCGGTGTCCCGCCGTCAAATACAGCGATGAAGTAATCAGCAGCACCCGCATCAGAGAGGCCATACTCGATGGGGACCTCAGTATGGCGGAGGATATGCTTGGCAGACACGTAGCGCTTATGGGTACCGTAGTAAAGGGCAGCGACAGGGGCGCAAAGCTGGGCTTTCCGACCGCAAACCTTGACCTACACCACGAGATAAAGCCGCCCAGCGGCGTGTACGCCAGCACGGTATGTCTGGACGGAAGGGATTTTTTGTCCATTACCAATATAGGCAGCAGACCCACGTTCGAGCCGAAAGACGCAGAAGAGGTTGTGGAGGTACATATACTGGATTTCAACCGGTCACTGTACGGCAGGGATTTGGAGGTCGAATTTCTCTTTAAAATAAGGGAAGAGATGAGGTTTGAGGACGCCGGCGCGCTACGCGTGCAGATGGAAAAAGACAGGGGCGAGTTGCTGAAGCGGGTGGGCGAAAAGACCTTGACAAGGCAAAACCTGACACCTATAATGCGTCCGTAAGCTTTTACATATCGGGCAGATAGCTCAGTTGGTAGAGCACGGGACTGAAAATCCCGGTGTCGGCGGTTCGACCCCGCCTCTGCCCATAGGTATCCGCCTGACGGGATGAGTTTCTCTTTTCACGCCCTTGGCACGGATATTTATTATACGAGCGGTTTTGCCAGATTCTTACCTTCTACGAATACCAGGAGAGAGTCTTCCGTTGAAGAGGCCCAGTATTGAAGTACTTGAGGAAAAGGCCAAGCTGGCCAGGAGGCACATAGTCAGCATGCTGTCCAAGGCCGGTTCCGGCCACCCCGGGGGCTCCCTATCAGCAATAGACCTCATAGTGGCCCTGTACTACGGCAAGCTCAGACACGACCCGAAAAATCCCGCCTGGGCCGACCGTGACAGGTTTGTCCTGTCGAAGGGGCACAGCTGCCCTGCGCTATACGCCGTGCTGGCAGAAACTGGCTATTTCCCGGAAAGCGAATTGGACAGCTTGAGACAGTTCGGCAGCCGGCTGCAGGGGCACCCCGACTGTCACCGGACCCCGGGAATAGAAATATCCAGCGGCTCACTGGGCCAGGGACTCTCTGTGGGTCTGGGTATGGCCCTTGCGGCCAAGATAGACAAGAAGGACTACCGCGTGTACGTCATGCTCGGTGACGGAGAGATAGAAGAGGGCCAGATATGGGAGGCTGCGATGGCGGCAAGCCACTTCGGCCTGGACAACCTCTGCGCAATACTTGACAACAACGGTCTTCAGATAGACGGCCCCATCAACGCCGTTATGTCACCCCTGCCAATACCGGAGAAGTGGTTGGCGTTCGGCTGGAACGTTATACAGATAAACGGACACGACATGAAGAAATGCCTGCAGGCCCTCGACGATGCGGAGACCATGAAGGGCAAACCCTCCATCATCGTTGCAAAGACCATCAAAGGCAAAGGCGTGTCATTTATGGAAGGAGACGTGAGCTGGCACGGAAAGACCCCAAACCAGGAGGAAGCGGAAAAGGCCCTGGCGGAACTAGCGTGAGGATGAACATATGCCTGTAAAAGCAGACCCTTCAAGACTGGTTGCGACGCGCGCGGCCTACGGAGAGACCCTGTTGGAACTCGGCAAGGACCACGAAGATATAGTGGTGCTGGACGCGGACCTTGCAAAGTCTACTACCACCGCCAAGTTCGGCAAAAAATACCAGGACAGGTTTTTCGACATGGGCATTGCGGAGGCCAATATGATGGGTACCGCCGCGGGGCTTGCCACCTGCGGAAAGGTGCCGTTTGTCAGCACATTCAGCATATTTGCCACCGGCCGCGCATGGGAACAGGTACGCAACACTATCTGCCACAGTGGCCTGAACGTAAAAATAGTCGCCACTCATGGCGGAGTGGCCGTGGGCGCCGACGGATGCTCACACCAGTGCATAGAGGACTTTGCGCTGATGCGCTCCATCTCTACGATGACGGTGATGGTGCCATGCGACGCGGTCGAGACCAGGAAGGCGGTAATCGCCGCGTACCAGCACAAAGGCCCCGTCTATATAAGGCTGGGCAGAGCGGCCGTACCCGTTATCACCGACGAGCAGGACGAATTCACACTCGGCAAGGCTGTCATCTCGAGAGAGGGCAAGGATGTCGCCATTATCGCCTGTGGGATAATGGTCGCCGAGGCGCTACTGGCCGCTGAAGAGCTCTCATCCAAGGGGGTAGAGGCCACCGTCGTAGACCTCCACACCATCAAACCCGTAGACACCGAGACCATCGCCAGGGTGGCGCGGGAGACCGGCGCCGTTGTAACCGCAGAGCAACACGTCCTTGACGGAGGAATGGGCAGCGCTGTAGCTATGGCACTGGCACGGAATTGCCCCGTCCCCATGGAGATGATCGGTATAGACAATCGGTTCGGCCAATCCGGCGACCCCGCTGTTCTTTTCAAGGAGTATAAGCTGTCCGCCGGCGACATAGCAGCCGCCGCGCTTAACGCATACAACAGGAAACAGTAATATCCAAATGCTGCGCATATCAAAACACCTGCTTTTAATCCTTTCCCTGGCCATAATCCTGACCCACGGACGCCTCCTGCCCGCAGAGGAGCAGGCAAAGGAGCAGGACGACTATTATAAGAACTACGAGGAGCTGGTAAGGGTGGTAAGGCTTATAAAGGACAAGTACGTGGACGACGTGGAGTTCGCCCGGCTCCTTACCGGCGCGTACCGCGGCATGTTGCAAGAGCTTGACCCTTATAGTCAGTACATAGGCCCCGACGAGATGGAGGACCTGCGGATAGAGACGGAGGGAGAATTCGGCGGACTGGGCATTGAGGTCATAGTGCAGGACGGGATACTTACCGTAATCACGCCCATACTGGACTCGCCCGCATTCAGGGCTGGGGTAATGGCGGGCGACAAGATTATAAGAATAGAGGACGAATCCGCGGAAAGGATTACACTCAGGGAGGCTATAGAAAAGCTGAGGGGGGAACCGGGAACCAAGGTGACCATCACCGTCCTACACCCCGGTGAAGTAGAACCTGCAGACGTTACCATCGAGCGGGACATCGTCCAGCTGATAAGCGTCAGGGGTATCAAGATACTAGACGATGAGAAGAAAATAGGCTACGTCTCACTCACCAGTTTTCAAGAAGACACGGCCGAAGAGCTTGACACGGCTATTGAAAGCCTTTTACAAGAGGGAATGACCGCGCTTATCTTGGACCTGCGGTTCAACCCCGGTGGCCTGCTGGACTCTGCCGTTGAGGTCTCAGACAGGTTCCTTATAGAGGAAGTCATAGTCACCACAAAGGGCAAAGACATCGCCCAAAACCATGTTTACCATGCGAAAAAGCCGGGTACATTCCCGGACTTTCCGCTTGTAGTGCTTGTCAACAAGGGCAGTGCCAGCGCTGCAGAGATTGTAGCGGGAGCCATACGGGACAACAAACGCGGAATACTGGTGGGCACAAAGACGTTTGGAAAGGGCTCGGTCCAAAGCCTGGTGCCTGTTGAGGAAGGCCTTAGCGCCATAAAACTGACTACCGCTAAGTACTATACACCCTCCGGAAAACTAATACATAATGTAGGCATAGAACCGGACGTCGTCGTAGAACTCGACAACGAAGAGACAAGAGACCTGCACCTATATCTCTCCAGACTGAATAACGTAAGCGACGCCCCGGCTTCCGAATCAGAAAGTGACGAGACGTCTCTTGAAGAAGAGGGCTCTGCAGACATGCAGTTACAGCAGGCCCTGGACATTCTCAGGGATGACAAACAGCTTTTCACCAAGCTACTGGACAATCCTCCAACCTTATAAGTGATGCTGATACTCGGCATAGAGACTTCTTGCGACGAGACCTCTGCAGCAGTTGTAGAAGACGGCCACAAGGCCCTTTCAAACGTAGTCAGCACCCAGGAACGGCTGCACCAGAGATTCGGTGGTGTCGTACCTGAGGTGGCCTGCCGCGCGCACATAGAAGCCATCTTGCCGGTGATAGACAAGTCGCTAAGAGACGCGCGTGTCCGCCTCAGGGATGTAGACGCCGTGGCCGTTGCAACCACTCCCGGACTGATTGGCGCGTTACTCGTCGGCATGACCACCGCAAAGACCCTCTCATGGCCGCTAAAGGTGCCGTTGATAGCCGTAAACCATCTACATGCACACATACTCGCCAGCCGGCTGGAATATGGGAAAAACCTTCACTTCCCCGCTATAAGCTTCGTCATATCCGGAGGGCACACAAGCCTGTTTCTCAGCCGCAGCGAAACAGACCATCAGACGCTGGGGGCCACCCTCGACGACGCCGCGGGAGAGGCGTTTGACAAGGTTGCCAAATTGCTGGGGCTAGGCTACCCGGGAGGACCGGAGATTGACCGGGTCTCATGGGAGGGGAATCCGGCTGCCGTTTCGTTCCCACGTTCATACCTGGCGCCCGGCTCCCTCGACTTCAGCTTTAGCGGCCTCAAGACGGCCGTCCTGTACCACTACAGGGGGCTCCTGGAGCGTAAGGGCAAGGTAGACGAATCTGAAATAGCGGACATAGCCGCCAGCTTCCAGGAGGCCGTGGTAGACGTCCTGGTGAATAAAACCCTCCTGGCGCTCAAGAGGCACAATCTGAACAGGGTTATACTTGGGGGTGGCGTGAGCTGTAATTCCAGATTGCGCGAGAGATTCCGCAAGGCGTTAGCTGACACCCGCGTTAAGCTTTACTGTCCTTCACCTCTTTTATGCACCGACAATGCCGCCATGGTTGCCTGCCTTGGTTACTACAAATCCCTCAAGAAGGATATTTCTACGTTGGAGGTGGAAGCGGCCGCGCAAGCCGGTTAATACCGCTACGGTAACGACATGAACAAAGACCTGATTAAGAAAATCCTCACAAAGGTACAGAAGGGGAAATGCTCTCTGGAAGAAGCCGTTGAGCATTTCAAGGACCTCCCCTACAGGGACGTGGGTTTCGCAAAGGTAGACAGCCACAGGGCGCTGCGCCGGGGCTTCCCGGAGGTTATATTCTGCCAGGGAAAAACCCCGGAACAGGTGGTAAGAATAGCCCGGGAATTGGCAAAAGACCAAAGTGACATCCTGGCCACCAGGGCGACCCCGGAGGTCTATAAGGCAATGGTCCGGAAATTCCCAAAGGCGCAGTATAACGAGACCGCCAGGGCCATAACCATAAAGAAGACGCGGCGTAAGACGCAGAGCGGGCTTATTCTCATCATTACGGCGGGCACACTCGATATACCGGTGGCCGAAGAGGCCATGGTCACCGCGGAGCTGATGGGAAACAATGTAAAGACGCTTTATGACGCGGGCGTCGCCGGCATCCACCGGCTCCTGAGCCACCGGAAGGAACTATCGCAGGCCAGCGTTATCGTAGTGGTGGCAGGGATGGAAGGGGCGTTGCCCGGCGTGGTAAGTGGCCTGGTGGCCTGTCCCGTGGTCGGCGTACCGACCAGCGTGGGCTACGGCGCCAGTTTCGGTGGTATATCGGCGCTCTTAACTATGCTGAACACCTGTTCCGAGGGGGTAACGGTCGTAAACATAGATAACGGCTTTGGCGCCGGCTACGCCGCGGCTCTCATAAATAACACTCGCGCCGGGAAACAGTGATAACGATGCGCTTGCAAGTACAATACACGCTGTATTCCCCAACCCAAAAACCTGTTGACTTTTCTACACCTTAAAGTTTAAAGTACTTCAAACGGGTATTCTGTCGCGCACACACGCACAAGTCACTCTGAAGGTGCCGGGAGAGGGGGAGAATGAAATTCTGCACGTGAGTCAGATTCTTTTTGGCGGTATGCATACAAGTCTTTTCAGAAGACACCGCTGACAAATAAATGCATAGTAATGGAGGAGGAACTTTAAAATGGAATATCAAACGCAGTACCATCCTAAAGTAATATCCAGAAGCCACATGAAAGCGTCCCTGCCGTATCTTTTCCTTTGCCTACTGTTTTCCGCTGGCTTCTTATTCTTGCCGAACTCCTCTTATGCACAAC
>JAUVQR010000197.1 GCA_030598065.1 Planctomycetota bacterium
CCACGGCGATGGGTAGCCCGCCACCGACTATCGCCGACGTGCCCAAAATCCCCCTTTCAGGGTCAACCAGGTGCATGGAACCCCCTCTGCCCCTGCTGCATCCGGTCTTCCTGCCATAAAACTCCGCCATCATCGATTTCATGTCGGTGCCCTTTGCGATGCAGTGGCCGTGTCCTCTGTGGTTGCTGCACATATAGTCTTCTTTTTTCAGGTTAAGGCAGACCCCTACCGCCACGGCCTCCTGGCCGAGACAGAGGTGCACGGGCGTCCGCATGTCCTGCACGGGGTAAAGCTCAACCAGCTTTTCCTCAAACCTGCGGATCCTGAGCATCTGCCGGTACATCTCACGCAGGGTTGAAGACGGCAAATCAACCGTGACCTTTTTTCCCACTTCCGGATATGGTTGTAGTTTCAACGCTACCTGCCTGTTCGGCTATATGAAGTTGACGTGTACAGAAGGGTGTTTCAACCCCCAAAGGTATCTGTTTATTTCGTCGAGCCTGCAATTATGCATGCATTTCCTGACGTCTAATTCCGTTTCGACCATCTTCAGAATCTGTTTGCGTCTCCCACCTTCCCATATCTCAGTGAAGGTGTTTTCGTAGATATTTCCGTAGCAGAATCTTTCATCCCCGAGATAGGGGCCGCATGTGTAGACGTTCCCGTTTGAAACTATTTCGGCAAAGAAAGGCAGGCCGAGACACCTTTCGTAGGGCCGCTCTTTGTTCTCGAGTTTCTCCATCCCGTGGGCGCGAAACACCACGTTAAAACCGTTTTGTGAGTACTCTTTAAGCTCATCTTCGAGGTACATCAGGTCCTTATAACGAAAACCTTCATCTATCGTGTTGGAACTCATCAGGTGTTGTATAAACGGCTTTACAGTAAGGTAGTCCACGCCAATGTCCTTCAGGAGAGCGGCCAGCAGTGAGATTTCCCGGTAGTTTTCGGGCAGCAGGATGCACTGAACCCCTATCGTGCAGTCGTAGTTGTTCTTGTTCTTAAGCCTGACCGCGTTGGAGACATTTTTGATAACCAGGTCAAAATCTCCAGGTCTTGAACGGTGGATTTTCGTGTATGTTTCCTTTGTTCCTGCGTTGATACTTACCCGCATCCACGTAAGGGCGTCAAGGCAACCCTCGGCGGTCTCCTCGTCCAGCAGCACGCCGTTGGTCGCAACGGCCGTGTCAATACCGGCCTTCTTTGTATTGACCAGCAACTCGGCCATGTGTTTGTGCAGAAACGGCTCTCCCTCCCCCGCATACATGATGCTCTTTACGCCGTGTTGTCCCAGCTCACCGAGGACGCGCGTCAAAACGTCCTTGTCTATGAATCGGGGTTTGTAGTCGAGATAATCAAAGGCGCAGAAGGTGCATCTGTGGTTGCATGCACCTGAGGGGCTTATCTCCATGTATATGGGGTATACGTTTTCCCCATCCAGCCACTGCTTTACCCGGGAGACGTGGTACATCAGTTTGTGGCTGTCTATTCTAAGGTCTGTCATAACCTAATTCTTTAGAGCGCCCAGCTTGGCCACCCCGGGGGATAACGCCTTGTCTATCTCCGTCTTTACCCTCTCAGGCGAGATGAATAGCATGCAATACTTTTCCTGGGTACACTCCGGTTGCAGGCAGGGCATGCAATCGTAATCTACCTCCGGGAATAACTCCTTGCCAAGTCCGTACAGGTATGTCTCTCCTGAATGTGTGGGGCCGTAGAGGATTACCACGTTCTTCTTGAGTGCCAGGGCTATGTGTAACCCCAAGCTGTCCGTGGTGACCAGCAGTTTGCAGGAATGTATCCAGTCGATATACTGCCTGATATCCTCAAGGCCTTGTTGCCAGGAGCAGGTGTAGTCTTTATTTATTAACCCTTCCAACCCCTCCCAGTACGCCTTGGGCCAGGCCTTGTTGGGCCACTTGCTGCCGACCGCCCAGTTTAGCCCCACGTCAAATTTCACCTCTGACCTGGGCTTATAGCCCAGAATGTATTCCTGTCCCTCCCATTTACCCCCCACCATCTCAACGAGGGTCTGCTGCCAGTACTTCTTGTTGGTTTTCTTTAAGCCGGTGTTAGTGCATATTTTATATACCATTTCGGCCCCGTCGTAAGACTGGGCCTCGCCGCGCATCTCGTCAAATCGGAAGCCAAAGCGGCGCCAGGCGTTAATCCGGTCTGCAAGGGCGCAGATTCCCGGGACCTTCTCGAAGTTGATGACCGTATCGTACCGTTCTGACTGCAGTTGCAACACGGAATCTATGTCGTAGATGAGTATTCTTTTTATATAAGGATTATTTTCCAGCAGGAGATATGCCTTTTTGTCCACCAGCCATGTGACGTCGTCATCCTTAAACTGGTGCAGGACGGCCGTCGTGCGCAACACGTCTCCCAAGCTGGTCGTGGTGCTTATCTCACTATCCAAAGTCTCGGAATAACCCAGCTTTATGATTAATACCTTAGCCATATGAGGTTGCTTCTGTCTCAAAAGTAGACCTACCAACAGAATTGTCCTAAGTACAAATGCTACTTACCACAGCAAATGTTGTCAAGGTAAAAACCCCATATGCTCCGGCCTGTAAAAGGCCCTTTCTGAACTACTCATAGCCCTTTCCTGAGGTATGGTGGTAAACTAAAAAACCAAAGACGTTTTTAGCCCTTTTTGTATTCGAAGACAGAATGAAGGAACCGATAAAGTGGTCTAAAGGGGAGAGGTCGGGGGAGGCAAGTTTGATGCAGCCACCTAGGGCCTCATCAAGAAAAAGCGGATTGCAACCTGGCTAAGGTATTGGTAGGGGTTGTTGCCACCACTGACACTAAACGGTACACGGTTGCGAAGCAATTATGCGGCTACCTTGACGCTAAACCAATCCCACGTGTCTTGCAACCCTTCTTTAAAGCTAACCGCAGCCGTATAGCCAAGAAGCTCTTTTGCCTTGGACGTGTCCGCCTGTGTGCGTCTCGGGTCCCCTTCGCGAGCCTCGGTGTGTGAAAACTGCAAAGGCTTGCCCGAGATCTCGCCTAGCTCCCGCACGATATCCATAATGGAAAACGTGTCTCCGTTGCCGACGTTAAACGAGTGGCCTGGAGCCATCGGCGCCTTCGCGGCAAGCAGGGTCGCCCTGACCGCGTCGGAGACATAGGTAAAGTCCCTGGACTGCAGTCCGTCGCCATGGACCTCTACGCTCATGTTCGCCAGCGCCAGATTGATGAACAGGGGGATGACGTTTGCGTATTCACTGGTGGGGTCCTGTCTGGGGCCGAAGATGTTGAAGTATCTCATAGATACGGTCTCCAGCCCGTACACGGTGTAGAATACGTTGCAGTAGTACTCCCCAGCAAGTTTTGAGACGGCGTAGGGGGAAATTGGACTGGCAGGCAGCGTCTCGGCCTGCGGAAAGACCTCCTGGTTTCCGTAGACCGAAGAAGACGACGCGAACACCACGCGTTTGACTCCCGCGTCCTTGGCGGCCAGCAGTACGTTCAGCGTCCCGTTCACGTTGTTGTCGTTACAGCCTACGGGGTCATCTATAGAGTGAGGCACGGACCGCTGCGCGGCTACGTGCATAATATAGTCTATATCGCTGACGGCCTTTCTGACTGAGGGCAAGTCCTTGATATCCGCCGCTACAAGTTCAATATCACTGCCGAACTGCTCTAGATTCTCCTTCCTGCCGCTGGAGAAGTTATC
>JAUVQR010000097.1 GCA_030598065.1 Planctomycetota bacterium
TCCCGTTCCCAAAGGGCTCGATACTCGGCACGATAATCAAGAACGGTTCGATAATTCTGCCCTATGGAGAATGCGTGCTAAGTCCCGGTGACAGGGCGATAGTGTTCTACATACCAGAGGCAAGAGAAAAGGTACAGGCCCTGTTTACGAAAAAAAAGGACATCCATCGGTTTGCTATCCCAACCATCCCCTTCGCCGTTATTGTTTAAACTCTGAAAAGGGTTACGGTTAAGATGAACAAACGGTTGATTATATCTACTATAGGCGGCATGCTCATCCTGTTGGCGGCCGCTATGCTGCTGCCTCTCGCCGTTGCCGTCTATTTCGGCGACAGCAATGACATCCACGCGTTCCTGTATTCCGTCCTGATTACCGCCTCTGTAGGCGCCACCATGAAACTCCTCTTCCGGCCGGAATCCTTCGAGCTTGTGATACGGGAAGGCTTCGTCACCGTGGTCTTCGGGTGGCTTATCTGCGTGTCATTCATAACGCTGCCGTATCTGATTTCCGGCAGCATTGAGGGCATAAGTGACGCGTACTTTGAGGCGATGAGCGGCCTGACCACTACCGGCGCTACCGTGATTGCGGATATCGAATCGTTCCCTCGCAGCATAATCTTCTGGAGAAGCATGACTCAGTGGCTCGGCGGGCTTGGCATCGTGGTCTTCTTTATAGCCTTCCTGCCCACCACCGGACTCGGAGCGCACCACCTCTTCAAGATGGAGATTCCCGGAGGTCCGCTGGCCGACAAGCTGCATCCGAGGGTGGCCGATACGGCCAAACTGCTCTTTATCATCTACATGTCCCTGTCACTGCTTGAGTTTATCCTGCTATACCTGGGAAGCATGCCGCTTTACGACGCCGCCTGCCATACCTTCAGCTGCATATCAACAGGCGGTTTCAGCCCCAAAAATACCAGCATCGGCGCCTACAACAGTCCTTACATAGAATCTGTTATTATTGCATTTATGTTTTTCGGGGCCTGCAACTTTATCATATATTATCAACTGGCGCGGGGACGGTTTCGGCGGGTATTCAAAAACGTAGAATTACGGTTTTTCGTCCTTGTGCTTCTCATAGCGACATCACTCCTGACCGCTTACCTGTACATGAGCACCACGTATCAGGATAATTCCCTGAGCGCGACATTAAGGGCGTCGGTCTTTCAGGTCGTTTCCATAACTACAGGTACGGGGTTTACGACGGAGGACTTCAATGCATGGCCGAACTTCTGCCGCTTCCTTCTGCTGATGCTGATGTTCTTCGGGGGCTGTGCCGGTTCAACCACCGGGTCGATGAAGCATATCAGGATACTTCTTCTGCTTAAGTCCACCAAGCGGGAGTTCATCCGCCTGAGCACGCCCAGGGTGATAAAGCACGTGAAGATGTATGGGACCTCGGTGGATGAAGAGATTATAACAAATACCTACGGTTTCTTTGTGCTTTACATGGGCCTCTTCGGGGCATTTTCTCTGATACTTATCGGTCTGGGAATGGACGTGACAAGCGGTATCAGCGCCGTGGCCGCCAGTCTCGGGAACGTAGGGCCCGGCCTTGGACAGGTGGGCGCCTCGATGAACTACGGCGGGCTTGACGTCATGGAAAAGTGGGCGCTTATTTTTTGTATGCTACTGGGCAGGCTTGAAATATACAGCGTCATACTAATGTTCATGCTGTGGAAGCGCTAGATGGCCCTCTTCTCCTTAATCTTTCCGTTTAGCGCATCAAGCAGCTTGTCCAGGTCCACCGACTTGAATTTGCAAGCGGCCTCCACCGAGACAACCTTCCCCATGGTCCTTCTGGCCGTAGCGCTGGCAAGCTGTGAAAATCCGAACTCCAGAAATACGTCAAGCGTCTCAGGACATGACTCCACCACGTCGAATACTATCGTATCTCTGGTAACGAAGGACAGCCTTTCCTTCCTCTCTTTTGCGCGCATCTCTTCCTTCACGTTTATCGTGTTCCAGAGGTTGAAGGCAAACATACCCAGCGCGGTCACCTCCACCCAGCCCGATATTCCAACCAAAGGGTAAAACAACTTCGGCCAGAGCGGTATTGACATCTGAGCGAACACCCTGAGGAACACACCGATGTTCAACAGCAGAAAGGTCCATTCCGAGAGCCGGATGTTATGTATGGCAACCCCCCTGAAGGTTGGGACCATCTTGGAGGCGTAACCTATCATCATCATGGACACGAAGCCCACCGTCACGGCATGGTTAGACGCCCCGTAGAAAAGATGGCCTGTAGATGTGCCCTGCCCTATCAGCGGCACCGCCACCCTTATAAGCATACCCACTATCAACCATATATACGCAAGCTTTATTGTCTTCTCGTAACTCCTGTCCATTATAATGTCTTCAAGCTCCCTTGTGGAGGTCTCAAAGACCCTTATGCCATAGACGAACAAGAGCACGCCGGCGGCCAGTGGGAAGACCAGCCACGACGAGAAGTATTCTATGAGATACAGCGCGATAACGGCGTTCAACAGCCAGAAGCAAAGGTTAATTACCGGAGTATTCGGTTCCCTCACGTCCAAAAAGGCGTATATCGTTCTCAGGTTCACACCGAAGATAAACATAAAGATAAAGCCGAATAGGAATATGTGCACCAGATTGTGGTGAACGCTGGCAGGAATTAAACCGGTAGACGGGTCCAGCAGATAGAGGTCTATGTACAGATTGTAACCGCACGCGGCCACAAACCATACCAGTCCGGCCACAAAGAACTTGTCAAATATCTCAGAACCCTCCTGGCTGGCCAGAAAGGTCTTGACCATCACATACGTGAACACAAGCGCGGCCAAAAGCTGTAAGACACCGGAAGCAGGCAGCAATATCCATGGAAACACATCCGGCGCCGCCTGCAACACCGTCCTCAACACTATTCCGGTCAGCATCGCCCAGAAACTCAGGTATGTCACGCCCCTGCCCTGCAGGTCGGTGTTCTTTACCCTGGGTACTATATAATAGGCAAACCCCATAACGAACAGGCCCACCCAGCCGAACAGCTGCGCATGCCCGTGGGCCTGAATCAGGGCGACTGGCGACACGTAGTAATCCTTCTCAAGCGCAATATAGGCAAGGATTGCCGCGCCGAACGTACAACCCACGGTCAGGCAGATTATAAGCGCCGTCTTTGCATAAATGGAATATATCGTATCCTCCGCAAACGGAGGTGGCAGCACCTCGCCTTCCGGCGGGCCCTGCGCGATAGCCTCATCCAGTTCCTTCACCAGCGCGTTATAGTCAACGTTGTGGGCCTTGCAGAAGAAGGCGAGCGGCTCATTGGGACCCCGCACCCCACCTGCCAGTACCAACCGGTGCCTCTTGAACACCTCGAAGGTATAGGGATATTCCTCTATAATATCCTTGATTATGGTATTGCGGTCTATCTTCATAATTCTATTCAATCCCGTTAATGAATCAGGTGTAAGTTACCAAGCAGAATAGGCATACAGCAGCATAGACACAAGTGCCACGGCGGCAGTCTCGGTTCGTAGAACCCTGGGACCCAAGCTCACCGGGGCGCATCCCGAACGCACCGCCATTTCCGTTTCCTCCTCAGTGAAACCGCCTTCCGGCCCGATGATACAGAGCACGCCGCCGGGACCAGTATCGCCGCCTATCACCTCGGAGAGCGCAACCGCCTCAGGGCCTGTAGAGGCAAACAACCGGGGCCGATAGTCCCTTATTGACTCCGGCTCCACCAACCCCTTGAAGGATACTACCTCGGAGACCTCGGTCACGTAGGTGCGGCCGCATTGCTTGGACGACTCCAGCGCGACACTCCTCCACTTTTCCGTCTTGTTCGAACCCCCCTTATGAGAGCCCTCAGGTGCAAGCTTAACCACACTCCTCTCGCACCCCAGCGGTATCAGCCTCCTCACGCCCAGTTCACAACATTTCTGTACCAGAAACTCCGCCTTCTTTCCTTTCGGCACAGAAAAGGCCAGGCTTATGGGAATCCTGGCCTCTCTATCGACCTTATCTACACGTTCTATACAAAGCCTCGCCACGCCACGCTTGGCCCCAACGACCCTGGCCACCGCCTCCCTGCCTCCGCCGTCAAACAACAGTACACCATCTCCGGGTCTCAAACGCTTGACGTGAAGCATGTGGTGCGCCTCTTGCCCGTCCAGCAATAGCTCTCCATCATCCGGCAAAAGAGGGGCGAAAAAGCGCTCCAACTTCCTTACAGTAACGTCGCGGCGGGTGCTCAAAAGCTGAGGAATACCTAAAAGGGGTTATCTTATGCAGTGCCCTTAGGAGGAGATGCCTCTGGAGGCGCCACAGGCCTCTCCGCAACGGCTGTCGCAGATTCTGCCTGCGTCGCAGCCTTCTTCTTGTCTTCCTTCTTGGGCTTTATCGGCTCGATGGCCATGTCTATAAACTGGTCCACCCACTCCCTGACTACGGGACGTCCGTCCCTGTAGTCCCTTATTATGTCGGTGGGACAGACCTTCACGCACTCACCACAAGAAGTACACTTGTCATAATCTATTACCGCGAGGTTGTTCTTGACGTGGATGGCGTCAAAAGGACATGCCTTCTCGCACTTGAAACAGGCGATGCACGGGTTGTCACACTTCTTCTTGGCGGGACCGCCCTTATCCAGGCTCATACACCTAACGTGGACGTATTTGGAAATGGGCTGTATCTGATACAGGTTCTTGGGGCAGATATCCGCGCACTTCCCGCAGGCGATGCACCGCTCTTCTATAACGTGCGGCAGCTTGTTCTCGTCCAGATAAATGGCCTCTGTGGGACAGACCACAGCGCAGTCGTCAAGGCCCAGGCATCCGTACTCGCAGCCCTTCTGCCCACCCTGTGTCAGGAAAGCGGCACGGCACGTATTTACGCCGCTGTAGTTAAACTTGTTGTTGACGTTCTTGGCGCTGCACATCAGCACCGCAACGCGCTTTTCAACTTTTCCGGCCTCCACGCCCATAATCTCGCTGATTACGTCGACCGTATCTTCGCCACCCGGGACACAGAGGGTAACAGCCGCATCGCCCTTCGCAACCGCCTCGGCATACTTACCGCAGCCGGGGTATCCGCAGGCGCCGCAGTTAATCCCCGGCAGGGAGTCCTCCACCTCGGTCTGTTTAGGGTCCACGTCTACGTGAAATCTCTCAGTGGCAATGGCCAGACCGAAGCCAAACAGCATCCCAAAGAAACCCATCGATATTAGTGCCACCATCACCGTATCCATTTAACAAACCTCCTCAACGAACTTGTCTAATCTCTTGTCGTCCCTACCAGCTTACCATGCCGGAGAAACCCATAAACGCAAGGGCCATCAGCGACGCGCTAACGAACGCAATAGGCACCCCCTGGAAGGACTTCGGCAGGTCAAGAAGCATAAGTCTTTCACGCACTCCGGACATAAGCAGAAGCGCCATCGTAAACCCGATGCCCGCGGCAAAACCCTGTACCGCAACCTCCAGTATCGAAAGCTGAACCGGGGCGTTAGTCGTGCCAAGCAGCGCTACACCGAGGATTGCGCAGTTGGTAGTGATAAGCGGAAGATATATGCCCAGGCTGTCATACAGCGCCGGCATGGACTTCCTCATCACTATCTCCACCAGCTGAACCAGCGTCGCTATGACCAGAATATAGCTTATCGTCTTCAGCACGTCAACCATTCCCGTCTCTGCAATTCCCGGAAAGATAGAGCCGAATATGTTTGACGGACCGGGCATCAGCATGTAGGTGTAGATGACCCAGGTGGCTACTGTGGCCAGGGTCATAACAAACGTCACCGCCATGCCCATCCCTATCGCCGCCTCCGTACTCTTAGACACGCCGAAGAACGGACACAGGCCGAGAAACCTGGCCAGCACGTAGTTGTTGACAAATATCGCGCTTATGACAATGGTTAAGAGCCTGCCGAGATCAAGGTCCATTTATATCATTTCTCCCCTCTGGAGCTTCCGCCAGTTGAAGTATGCCAGGAGCAGCCCCAGTACCAAAAATGCCCCGGGGGCCATAATCATCACTGAGGCAGGCTCGTAGCTCTCCGATATCTTTATGCCAAAGATTGTTCCAACGCCCACCACCTCACGAATAGCGGACAGCATTACCAGCGCTATCGTGAAACCAAGTCCCATACCCAGACCGTCTACGGCCGAGCGAAACACGCCGTGCTTGCTGGCAAAGTCCTCGACACGGTACA
>JAUVQR010000051.1 GCA_030598065.1 Planctomycetota bacterium
GAGAAAAGAAATTCTCCCGTATCCCGATATACGACAGAGAAAGGACCAGGGTAGTCGGGATAGTGCCACTCCTCGAGTTCCTGATGGATGGGGAGCCGCAGGGCGACATACATGAGTTCGTGCGCCCGGCCACGTTTATCTATGAAGAGACACCGGTGGATGACGCGCTGCTGAAGCTCCGTCATGTCAGGCACAGGATGGGCATCGTCGTCGACGCCGACGGCAAGGCGGTAGGCATCGTAACGATAAAGGATCTGGTGGAAGAGATAGTGGGCGAACTGAGCGTGTGGTAGGTGCTTGCGCGTTATTGCGGGATACCGTCTTTTATCTTTTCGTAACTCTCCATGTCGCCTATGTCGTAGCACTTCCCCTTATATATATATCCGTACACCGGCCTTCGCTTGTGAAGCCATACGGTAAGGTTGCCCGGCGCATCGGTGTCGTTACCCTCGCGGATATATTCTGCAATTAAGGGAAGCGTCTCCCTCCGCAGCATGTAAAGGGGCGGGGTGGCCAGCTCCGAGACCGGGTTGTCCGGCTTTTCATGGCACGCGGTCAGCCTTGAGTCGTCGTCTATCAAAACGACCCCCGTTCGCCTCAGCCTCTGTTTATCTGCTATCCTTTGGACGGCCACAATGTCACCCTTTTTTTGTTTGAAGTATTCTGCGAAGCCAACGAAACTCATATCAAATATGTTGTCGCCCCCCGCCACCAGCAGGTCGTCCCGTATGTTATTCATTTCGATGACCAGCTGCATATCCCTGATGCTGCCGAGCCGTGTCTCATTGGTAAGTGTACCGTCGTTTATCAGGAATATTTTCTTGGATGATTGGAATTTCTTGTGCCAGTCTGAGAAGGCGGCGTAGAATCTCTGGTTGGTTACCACGTAGATGGTGTCTATGTCGGCGACCTCTTCTATGTTCTTGACCAGGTAGTCTATAATGGGTCTGCCGCCCACCGGCAGCAGCCCCTTGGGAAAGTTTTCCGTCAGGGGATACATCCTGGTCCCGTATCCCGCCTGTAGTATCAGTGCTTTCATGTCTTGTCTTGGCCCTGGCCGTGTTGCTGTAGCCCAGTGATAGAAAGTTTTCTGGATTCTACAACAATGAATTTCTTTTTTCCATCGGCTTCGTACTTAACTGTGGAAGTCCTCTTTGTTTAACCCTCATAGTCTTTACATACCCCAACTACTGTAGCGGTCGAGCCGTGCCGGAGGCAGGTCTACCTGGGGCATGACTTGCTCGGCCTTTTGTAGGGGCAACCCCCTGTGGTTGCCCGTGTAGAGTTCTAGGGCAGGCGCGGGGGCCTCCCACTACAATTACACGTCGGCAGGGTAAACTCTACCGCTACAAAGACACGACACAGAGTTGCCCCCCAGTGAAAAAAAATATTTGACAATTTTCGGAGGAACCCATACAATTTGTTTACTTTCTTTTAGGTTGAGTCAAGAATAGTGAAGCTATCAAATAAAACAGAATACGCCATACTGGCACTGATGGAGCTAGGTCAAAGGTACGGAAAGGGTTACGTCCTTTCACGCGAGATTGCGCGCTCCAGGGTTATACCGGGCTCTTTCCTGGAGAGGATATTGCTAAATCTCAGGAACGCTGGGCTTGTGATGAGCCACAGGGGCGCGAACGGTGGCCACTGCCTGGCCCAGGACCCAAAAGATATTAGTATCAGGGAGGTTATAGAGATATTTGAGGGCTCTCTGGCCCCCGCCGACTGTGTGAACGAACGCTCACAGGTGCCGCTGTGCCACATAGCCGCCTGCTGCGTGATTAAGGACCTGTGGCAGAACATGTATGACTCTATGCTGGAAAGTATTGAAAATATTACACTTAACGACCTTCTGGTACAGGAGAGACAGGGCCAGAAGACAGTTATGTATTACATCTGATTTTTATTTCCTGTATTCTTGACTTGGTTTGCGGAAAAGTTGAGAAAGGGACGGTTTGAGGTCCCCATTTGAAGGTGAAGAAGGCGACGTGATGGCGGAAGTAGTTAATATAGAAACAGATATACTGATTATAGGCGGTGGCGCGGCGGGTTGTTTCGCTGCGGTGGAGGCCAGGACGTTAGAGCCCGGTGTCCGCTGTCTCATCATGGAAAAGGCCCACATTGACAGGAGCGGCTGCCTTGCCATGGGCCTGAACTCGATAAACGCGTACCTGCATCCGGGAGAAACACCGGAGTCGTATCTCGGCTACGTCAAAAAGGAGTTTATGGACCTGGTGAGAGAAGACCTGGTGCTGAGCATTGCGGAGGGGCTGAATGATACGGTCAAGAAGGTGGAGGAATGGGGTCTGCCCATAGACAAGGACTCTGAGGGCAGGTATCTGCCCAGAGGCCAGCGCGGCGTCAGGATACAGGGCGAACGGCTGAAGCCGATACTTGCCGAGGCGGTGAGGAGGAGTAAGGTGGAGGTGCTCAATCGTGTAGCGGCCACCAACCTGATAGTCTCGGGCGGCAGGGTAGCGGGCGCGTTTGGACTGGGCGTGAGAGATGGCAAGCTATACGTGGTCAGGGCAAAGGCGGTGATTGTGGCCGCCGGTGGCGCATCCGGCATCTACAAGACGGCTAACCCCGGAGATGCCAGGCATCTTATCTGGTACTCACCGTGGAACGTGGGTACGGGTTATGCGCTTGGTATCCGGACCGGCGCGGAGATGACCTGTTTTGAGAACCGCTTTATAGCGCTTAGAGTAAAGGACGTGCAGGCGCCCACCGGCATGCTGGTGCTTGGCGCTGGCGCAAAGCAGGTAAACGCCAGAGGCGAGCAGTATCTGGACAAATATTACAAGGACCACCCGGTCAAAAGTGCGGCAACGTATTTCAGGTTGCTTGCCACCATGCAGGAGAACAGCGCCGGCAGAGGCCCCTGTTTTCTTGACCTGAGTCATCTTCGACGGGGCAGTGAGGAGGCGAGGCGGTTTGAAGGCGACCTATTGAACATGAGCCCGTCTATGGCGTTGCTGTGGGCCGGGCGCGATGACCATGACGGCGGGGACAGCCGTTTTGAGATAGCGGCCAGTGAGCCTTACGTAGTGGGCGGACATGGTGAGGCGGGTTATTGGATAGACGTCAAGCGCCGCACCACCGTGCCGGGGCTTTATGCCGCGGGCGACGTAGCGGGCGGCGCGCCCAAGAAGTATGCAAGCGGGTCGTGGGTAGAGGGCCGCATCGCCGTCAGAACCGCGCTGGAAGAGATAAGGTCGGTCGGCGTCTCCGATGTTGACGCGGAGGCCGTGGAGGTGGAGAAGCGGCGTGTGACGGCCCCTCTCGACAGGAGTGAGGGTATAGCCCCGCAGGATATGGAAGAAAGGCTTCAGAAGCTTATGGACGAGTACGCGGGCGGGCTTTCGACCCGGTACGAGTTGAACGAGGAGAAACTCCTTATCGCGAGAGACCGGCTGTCCGGGCTGCGCGACAGCGGAGTTGACATGTTGAAGGCCGGCAGCCGCCACGAACTCGTGTCCGCAATGGAAGTGGTGGACCGTATAGACGTGTCGCGCGTGCTGGTCGAACACCTGTTGCACAGAAGGGAGACCCGCTGGCCGTGCTCGCAGAGCCGTCTCGACTACCCGGAGAGGGATGACGGCCACTGGCTCAGGTTTGTGAATTCCGTTATGGACAAGAAGACCGGAGAGATAGGTATTATCGAGCGGGGGCTGAATGATAACGATAGACTATAATGTCTGCAACCGGTGCAGCGGCGCCAAGGAGAAGCGTTGCGAGCGGATATGTCCCGGCAACCTTATCACGCAGGACGGAGACGGCTGGCCGGTAGTGAGGCCGCGTGAGGACTGCTGGGCCTGTACTTCGTGCATAAAGGACTGTCCGGTGGCCGCAATAAGTCTGCGGCTTCCATTTCAGATAGAACAGGGCGCGGGCGCGTCGTTGAATGCGAGCGCAACGGGGGACAAGACCCACTGGACGATAACAGACCGCCGGGGTAAGAAGGAGGAGTTTACACTGGAGGTCGTTAAGAAGTGTATTTCTTAAAAGGAGGTAACAGGTAACGATGACAATCGAAGCTCATGGGGGAAGGCTTATAGACAGGATAATTCACGGCGCCGCCAGGGTGGAACTCCTGGACAGGGCGACTAACGAGATGAAGAAACTGAGGCTCACCGCTCAGGAGATATATGACATTGAGCTGATTGCCACCGGGGCCTTTAGCCCCCTTGAGGGGTTTATGTGCAAGGCCGACTACAACAGCGTTGTGGATACAATGCGACTGGAAAGCGGCGTAGTCTGGACCCTTCCGGTGGTCATTACCGCCGGCGCAGAGGAGTCAAAGGGGTTTAAAGAGGGTGAGGATGTAGCCCTGGAGGATGAATCGGGCACGATACTGGCCGTATTGCACCTGGAGGAGAAGTACAGCTATGACAAGGAGAAGGAGGCCCTTGAGGTTTACGGCACAAGAGAGGACAAGCACCCGGGCGTAAGCCGCCTGTACGACAGCGGCGACATGCTTCTGGGCGGTAAGATAAGCGTGTTGAATCGGCCGAAGCACAAGGACTTCATCAAATACAGGCTTGACCCCGCGGACACGAGGGAAATGTTCCGGAAGAAGGGCTGGAAGCGGGTGGTGGGTTTCCAGACAAGAAACCCCGTGCACAGGGCGCATGAATACATCCAGAAATGCGCGCTTGAGACGGTAGACGCCATGCTCTTGCATCCGCTTGTGGGAGAGACGAAAGCCGGCGATATCCCGGCCCACATCAGGATGGCCTGTTACGAGGTCTTGCTGGAGAATTACTACCCGAAGGATAGGGTGGCCCTGTCGGTCTTTCCGGCGGCTATGCGTTACGCCGGGCCGAAGGAGGCCATCTTCCACGCCCTGGTGAGAAAGAACTTCGGGTGCACGCACTTCATAGTGGGGCGTGACCATGCCGGGGTGGGAAGTTATTACGGCAGCTTCGACGCGCACTATATATTTGATGAGTTTGACATAGAGGAGATAGGTATTATCCCGCTCTTTTTTGATTATACGTTTTATTGCAAGAGCTGCTACGGGATGGCCTCTTTCAAGACGTGTCCCCACGACTCAAGTGATCACGTTGCGCTGAGCGGCACGGAGGTAAGGAAGATGCTTGGCGAGGGTCAAGCCCCGCCGTCATCGTTTACCAGGCCGGAGATAGCCAAGATACTGAGTGAGCATTACAGGTGTGAGTCGGCATACCACAAACAACCAAGCAAGAGTAACGTTTAAAAGGGAGTGACCTGCTTATTCTTCACTGCTCCTTTTTACGAGCGCTGTCTTTCCGTTCGTGACAAAGCTCTTGGTGGCCAATAGCCCCGAGGTGTCTCTTGTGACAATGGTAACGATATTTGGCCCCTCTTCAAGCGGTATCTCTGCCTTAAAGTGGAGGTTCTTGGTATTTTCCGCGTCCTTGGGGATGTTCAGGTAGACCTTATCGGTGTTTACAAGGACGTAGATGTGCTTAACGCCGTCGACGTCCCAGACGTCTCCGGAGATTACCGTTCTGAGCGTGTGCGACGGAGAGGACGGCCGTTCGACGTCGATGACGGGCGGGGCGTGTTGCACGTACAAGACGGGTTTTACGGCGTCAGGTGAGCTTACGTCCGTCTCGGCCACGTCCCTGGCGGCTACCCACCCGTGGCCGCCGTTCGAGAGTTCCACTCTATACCATCCCGGCACCCAGCCGTCGGCCTTAAAGACGCGGCCTTCGTCCAGCAGGGTCATTATCGGCGAATCAACGGACCTACCCCCGTATACCGGGGTCCTGTCTATCATAACGAGCAACTCCTTGGACACGTTCACCAGTGACGGGGAATCCCTAGACTCCAAGATGGGGAACGTAAGTTTGTCGGTCAGGTAAGTGCCAAAGGTCAAGTCTGTTATCATGATGTCCATTGTGAACTCGTTCGACTCGACGGTGTCTCTGACGTGAAAACGCAGGGTCACGGTCTTGCTTTCTCCGGGTGCTAGTTCGCCCAGCTCCTGAGAGCCTTTTTCTACAAAGACCTCTTTGTCGCTGAGTTCCCTGAGTGTCAGCATGTTCTTTGTGCTCTTGCCCTCCCCGACGTTCTTGACCGTTACCAACAGGTTTATGCGTTCTCCCTTTTGTATGAGGCCATCGTCGTCTGGCGCGCGGCCGTCCGAATCACTCTCGGTAATCTGGTACGAGTAGGCGAACTGAGGCCTCTTTTGTGCCTCGATGACCAGGTTGCCGTGGATGTCCTTCGGGATGTTACCGTTCAGCTCCGTAAACTTGATGATAAATTCGTCGTTCCTGTCAAGCGCGCTCTTTGGTATCTCAACCTCATTCGAGTAACTCTTGGTGGCCCCCGCTTCTATCTTTCCCAGAGGGAACTCCAGTTTGTCCAGGAGAAAGTTCTCGGACTCTGAGACGGCGAACAACCTGTACAAGGTGCCATCTCTCTCGTTGTTGACGCTGACGGTGAGAGTAACCTTGTCGCCCGCTGTTATCGTTGCGTCCGGGGGGTTGATGGACAGCGTGGCCACCGGCTTTGGCACAGCCGTGCTCTCGCCCTCTGACCAGTCTATCCCGGCCTCCTCAAGTGCCGAAACGATGCGCTGTTCTTCACTTTCCTGAAGTTCCTCCAGAGTAGCCCTCATGTCTTCCAGCATCACCTCACTGATTGGGGAGCTTGCGCTCTTAAGGAGCTGTTTCGCGAGTTGAAGCTGCCTGTCATTGGACAGGTCGCTTGACTTGTACGGGTCTTCCGCCTTTACGTCCTTTTCGTCGTCCTCAGGTTTTTCTTCCGGGACGTGGAGGTATTTCAGCGTGTACAAGGGTTCTTCCTGGGTGCCGGGTGACCCATGGAGATGGCCCTCCATATCCGCCTCCCTCATTACGCCGGAGTTGCCCTTTATAAGGTGTATGTCTTTCTTGCCCACCACAACGGGCACCAGTGATATGTCGGGGGATACCCCCACGCTCTGGATGTCCCTGTACAGGGGAGTGAGGTATTTTGCGATGGTAAGTTTTAGTGCCGAGCCGTCGGCCATGTCTATAAGCTGCTGGACAGTGCCTTTTCCGAAGCTTCTGTCCCCCACAAGAACCGCCCGGCCGTTTTCCTTCAGAGCGGCTGCCACTATCTCCGCGCCTGAGGCGCTGCCCGAATCTATAAGCACCACCATGGGGCTTGTAAGTACGTCACCTTCCGATAACTCGGCCACCTCCACGTCCTGGCGTCTCTTGCCCGGCCCCGTGGTTACCACAATTATCCCGCTGTCGATAAACTTATCAGACACCTTTATGGCCTGGTCAAGCAGCCCTCCTGAGTTGTTTCTCATGTCGAGAATCAGTCCGGTTATCTCGCCGTTCTCCGTCCTCAGGCGGCTGATATGCCTGTCCAGGTCTTCGGCAGTGTCCTCCTGGAAGTTCCTGATTTTTATGTATCCTATACCGTCTTCAAGGGCCTGAGACTCTATACTGGGCAGTGCGATTATCGCCCTCTTGATGTCGACCGTCTCGGATTTGGATGTCTTTGCCCTGCTTATCAACAGTGTGACATTTGTGTCCGGCTCGCCCCTCAGTCTGCCCACCGCGTCGAACAGTGACATGTTAACGGTGGACTCGTTATCTATTTGCATTATCCTGTCGCCACTGTTGAGGCCCGACCCATGGGCAGGGGTACCCTCGATGGTGGAAATCACCGTCAGGTACATGTCTCTTATCCCAACCACCATGCCCAGCCCGCCGAACTTTCCGGAGGTGCCTATCTTGAACTCCTTGTAGTCCTTTGGCGGGAACAGAACGGAATGCGGGTCCAGGTCGTTAAGGATGCCGTTTATGGCGGTGTATTCGACGTCGTCCGCCTTTGGTTCATTCGGTTCAAGGCGGTTCATCTGAATAAAGAGCAAAGAGTCCTTTAACAGCGTGAGCATATCGTCGAAGGATTCTACACGGTCGGTATGCAGCGTTCTCTTTGCGTCGCCAACCGTTATATCGATGGTGTTGGATGACGCTGAGGTCTCCACCAGGACCTCCGGCAGGAGCCTTTCTATCCAGGACAGCGATTCAACCAGCATGTCC
>JAUVQR010000116.1 GCA_030598065.1 Planctomycetota bacterium
AACCCTACCCGGTCGGTGACTACCACGTCTACAATGGTGTACTCCGGGCTTGATTTGTTGTCTACGTATATCCTGGGGATGCTTTTATTGTTAAACGGCCGTTTCCCCGGGACGACACGGCGCTGGCGAGAGCGCAGCATCTCTGCAAGTGACATCTTTCCACTGAAGACACCCAGGAAGTCCTGGCGTAGTTCCCGGCACAGCTTCTCGTTGAACTGCCGCTGTTCGTGCTGCGCGGCAGCGACACGGAAGCGGTCAAGGATTATGCCGTCCCTGCGGGTGTATGCCTGCGCGCTTATGATGTTGAGCCCCCTGGCCGCAAATACGCCGGCTATCTGAGAAAATCTGGCGGGACGGTCCTCCGTGGACAGCCAGACGTCTATATAGTTTTCGGCCGGCGCGAAGGCCATTGCTATGGGGCAGTTGTCCTCTTCTAACCCATGAATCAACCCCAGGTGCACCATCGCCTCTTCGGGGCTGACTTCCAATATGTACCTGGACGGGACGGCTTCGCAGTGCCCGGACGCCTGTTCCTCCAGACCCTTTGCGCGGGCCAGCTCAAGGAATTCTTCCCTGAACGCCCCGGTGCTTTTTGCCACCGGGGGGGTATCTTCAGACAGCATTATCTCCGTCTTCTGGTACAGTTCCCACAAGAGGGAGTCGTACCAGGCAAACCAGGACCCACTGGATCTTATATCGGCGTACGTCAACAGGTACAGGAACTTCAGGTTTGTCAGGCTGCCGACCTTTTCTGCAAAGGCGGCCAGCGCGGTCTCCTCGCCATGGTCGCGGCGTTCAAATAGATATGTCATCTCCAGATGGTTCTCTACAAGGAATTCAAGCAGTCTCGCGTCGTCTTCCTCGAGGCACAGCCTCTGGGCGACAGCCGGGATGAGGGCCGCTCCCAACAGCGAGTGGTGAGGCCCCCTGGGCTTGCCTATGTCGTGCAGGAGGAGGGCCAGTCTGAGGACGGCCGGTTTGCCCGTCTCATCCAATAATTTTCGCTTCTGGATACTTTCCGTTGAGCCGGCGGAACCCAGTTGCTCGAGTGAATCTATCTCACCTATTGCCCTAAGGGAGTGCTCGTCCACCGTGTGCGTGTGAAGTGACTCGTAATGTACGAAGCCAATCAGGTCGTCAAACTCCGGGATGTATCTGCCCAGCAGCCCGCAGTCCCGCATGTGGGACAAGACCTTGTGTACATTACCGCCGGAGCCTTCCAGTATGCCAATAAATGACCGCGCCACGTCCGGGTTGTTGCGGAAGCCTTCGTCTACCTGCCACAGGTGCTCGTGAACCAGCTTCAGCACCTCCTGGCTTGGCTCGAGGTGGTGTCTCTGGGCCGTGAGGAAGACATCCATCAGCTTTTTTGCCTTCTTCGGGCCGTCAGCGACGTCTTCGCCGGTAAAATAAAGTTTCTTTCCTATGGCGACCGTATCGGCGTCCACGGGCCGCCGTATCGCCCGCCTGTGGGCCGCTGGAGGCCCGATGGCGGCCGTAAGACGGGCCAGGGTAGTATTCAGGTGGAAGCGGGTCTTTCCGGCCGCCGTGAAGTACTCTCTCATCATTGTAGCCGCGCCGGGTGAACCGTTGGTCTCCCTGTAGCCGAGTGCCCGCGCGACCTCTTGCTGGAGCGCTCGCTCAAGGACGTCGTTTTTCCTACCCGAAAGCAGGTGGAGTTCTGTTCGGATGCACTGTATTCGGCTGTATGCCTTCTGAAGGGAAGAGGCCTCCTCCTCCTTCAGCAACGGTGGCATTCCGCCGAACTTGTACGGAAGCAGCCGGGTCAGCCGTTGCATCCAAAAGACCATCTGGGCGTCCCTCAGGCCGCCGGGGTCTTCTTTGACGTTGGGCTCAAGGGTAAACGGGGACATACCCCTCGAACGGTGCCTGTCTCGTGTCTCATCGGTCCTGTCAGCGATAAACGAGAATAAGTTGGCGGAGAAGAAGCGCAAGATTACCTCTTCCTCAAACTGGCGGAAGAGCTGCTCATTTCCAACGACGTATCTGCCCTCCAAAAGCGCGGAGGAGGCGACGTAGTCCTTTTCCATTACCTGGAGGCAGCTTTGGGTGTCTCTGCAGGCGTGGGAGACAGACAGGCCGGCGTCCCACAACAACTGCAGCACGGTGCTCATCAGGTATTCCACGTGGGGATGCCCCTGCTCGCGGGCTGGCGGAGTTTCACCTGGAGGGAGCACCCCCGTATGAAACAGCATGAGGTCTATGTCTGAGAAAGGCTGCAATTCCCCCCTGCCGTAGCCTCCGGTGGCTATCCAGACCACGTGAAGCTTCTGCTCGCCTGCGGTCTCTTGCGCGAACCGGTGCGCCGAGACGACGACGGTGTCCACCAGCCGGGCCAGCCTCTTTGAAACGATATCGCCCGGCGCACCGTCTCTGTGCAGTTTGTAAGTGAGCGCCTTTTCTCTCTCGAGAAGAGCCTTGAGCCCGCGAAGTACCTCCGCTCTTTCCGGCCGGTCGCCCGGCAGGGAAAGAGAGGGCGCCGGGTGTTCCAAGACTGTCGTTTCTCTAAAGGTCACTTTATGAGACTTACCTTCGCTTAAACGTCATGATACAACGAGAATTCGTAGGGGTGGGGGCGGAGCCGAATAGCGTCCACCTCGTGCTTCCTCTTGTAAGATATCCACGTCTCTATAACGTCCTGTGTAAAGACGTCCCCCTTAAGCAGAAATTCGTGGTTCTCCTCAAGCGCGTCCAGGGCCTTCTCCAGCGATTCAGGGGTCGCCGGCACCTTCGCCAGCTCCTCGGGAGGCAGGTCGTATATGTCCTTGTCCAGGGGCTTGCCCGGGTCTATCTTGTTTTGTATGCCGTCGATAGCGGCCATCGTTATGGCCGCGAAGGCGAGATAGGCGTTGCATGAGGGGTCGGGAGTCCTGAACTCCAGCCTTATGGCCTTCGGGTTGTGGGAGTACATGGGTATCCTGACCGCTGCGCTCCTGTTCCTGGAGGAGTATGCGAGGTTTATAGGCGCCTCGTGTCCGGGCGCCAGCCGCTTGTACGAGTTTGTAGTTGGGTTTGTAAATGCCAGGAGTGCGCCAGCGTGGTGGAGTATCCCTCCGATGGCGTACATCGCGGTGTCACTGAGCCCGGCGTAGCCGTCTCCGGCAAAGAGCGGTTCGCCGCCCTTCCATAGTGAAAAGTGCGTATGCATGCCCGAGCCGTTGTCGCCCATAATGGGCTTGGGCATGAAGGTGACGGTCTTACCGTGCTTCCGGGCGGTGTTCTTTACGATGTATTTATAGAGCTGCATCAGGTCCCCCGTCCTGAGAAGCGTGGTGAACTTGAAGTTTATCTCACCCTGCCCGCCCGTGGATACCTCGTGGTGCTGGCGCTCTACCTCCATGCCGCAGTCCTCCATGAGCAGCATCATCTCGGAGCGGATGTTCTGCTGGGTGTCCGCCGGGGGCACGGGCTGGTATCCCTCCTTGTGGGCTATCTTGTAGCCTAGGTTGGGACCCTCATCCTCTCCCGTGGTCCAATTGCCCTCGGAAGATTCTATGAAGTAAAACGAGTGGTCCGGCTGGTGCTCAAAGCGCAGGCTGTCGAATATAAAGAATTCCGCCTCCGGGCCGAAAAAGGCCGTGTCCGCAATGCCTGTTGACTTGAGATATGTCTCCGCCTTCCGGGCGATAAAGCGCGGATCCCTGGGGTAGTTCTCTCTTGTGATGGGTTCCAGTATGTCACAGGTGAATATCATGGTAGGCGCCTCAAGGAACGGGTCCATCACCGCCGTGCCGGGGTCCGGTATGGCCACCAGGTCGCTCATGTGAATCGGCTGCCAGGCGCGAAGGCTGGAGCCGTCAAAACCGAAGCCCTCCTCGAAAGCCTTCTCCGACATCTCTCTTACCGGTACCGAAAAGTGATGCCACTTGCCAAGCAGGTCAACGAAACGGAGGTCCGCCACCTTAGCGCCCTTTTGCTTGCAGAGTTCTATCGCTTCTTTGGGTGTCATCTTTATATGGCCTCCGGCCCCCTTTCGCCGGTCCGTATGCGCACCGCGTCCTCAATAGGAATGACGAATATCTTGCCGTCGCCTTCCTCCTCGCCCAGCCTGCCGGCACGCACGATAGACTCTATCGCGGGCTCAAGAAAGGGCTCATTCACGGCGACCTCAATCTTTACCTTTCTTACCGTATTTACCGCGTATTCTTTTCCCCTGAATGTCTCGGTACGGCTCCCTTTGCCGCCAAACCCCTCCACGTCACTGACGGTTAGTCTCACTACACCGACCTCGCAGAGGGCATCCTTCACGGCCTCCAGTCTGGCGGGTTGGATTATGGCTTCAATCATCCTCATAAGCGCAGGGCTAACATATACTTAGGAAGGTTTAACCAACTGGGAAAATGTCAAAAAAAAGTACACAAATTATTATACAACAAATAATGGATAATTCAAGCCGCTAGTAAAAAAATGTGCTGCATGATAACCCTTTTTCCCATAAGTGGTTATGTGGTAACAGACGTTTATCGGCCACACCGGGAAGGCACATTCCCAGAAAAGCCGTAAGTTTTTATTATATAAAGAATTATGCACTTCGAGGCGCAGGTTATGCACAAAAGGCGTCTTACGGCGGCGACCAGAACCCCTTATTTTCAGGGTTTTCTTGTAAAGGATAAGGGTAAGGTCGTTGTCTACCAACCGTACGAGTTGCCTGCCCGTTGCACAGATTGTCATTACAGCGTTTTACCGTAGGGGCAGGTGACTAATTATATCGGGTTTGTGGATCGTAGCCAAATGCTCTGGAACATAGACCTCCATGTGCATACGAACTACTCAAAGGATGGTGCGGTTCCTATAGAAAAGGTTGTGACACTTTGCAGACAAAAGGGACTACACGGTGTCGGAGTAATAGATCATAATACCATTGAAGGTGCGTTAAAACTGAAGACATCGCCGATTGATGGCTTCTCAATCATCGTTGGTGAAGAGATAGACACTAGCGAAGGGGAGATAGCTGGATTGTTTCTTAAGGAATGGATTTCGCCTGGACTCTCTCCTGAGGAGACTATTGATATAATTAAACAGCAAGGAGGATTGGTATACATAACACATCCTTTCTGTCGCTTTAGAAGATCGAGACTAAGGCTTAATGCCTTAAAAAGGGTAGTAGATAGAGTAGACATCATAGAGGTATTCAATTCCCGGAATATCTTTCATGGAGACAATAAAAAGGCATGTGCATTTGCAAAAGACAACAAAAAATTAATGATGGTTGGAAGCGATGCACATATTGCCTATGAGTATGGGAAGTCCTACATAAGAATTCCCCCCTTTAACAGTGCCGAGGAGTTTAAAAGAAACCTGGCAGGCGCCGAATTCGTTACACGAAAGGCGCCCCTGTGGGTCCATCTTATGACGAAATGGGCGAAGATGACGAAGGGTAAATTATGATGGCAAAGGACCAAAGGCTACTCGTAATCCCTTTTGTCTCGCTCTTTGCTGTCGTCTTGTTGACCTGCCTCCCCACTTAAACCGGTCCAGTTTTAACCCCCTACCTTAAAACTGCGCCACTTGAACTGGAAAGCCGCCAGTTACCCACCCGACCTGAAAATTAAGTGTATTTTCTGCTACGTGAGATATATCTATACAAGTGACGGGGGGGCCTTTCCGGGTACCCCCCCCCTCTCCATTGCGACTGTCA
>JAUVQR010000151.1 GCA_030598065.1 Planctomycetota bacterium
ATCCCCCAGCTCACAGACGTGATTATTATGGAGCAGATACTGGAGGAGCTCGGCCTCAAGGTTCAGCACCTGGACGACGGCTCTGTTGAAGTCGGCACGGTAGACATAGACAAGGTGACCGCCCCATACGAGTTGGTAAATGAGATGAGAGGCTCGATATGCGTATTGGGACCTCTTCTTGCCAGGCGCGGCACAGCAAGGGTAGCCCTGCCCGGCGGGTGCGTAATAGGCCAGCGCCCGATAGACCTCCACCTCAAAGGCCTTCAGGCCATGGGCGCGGAGATTGTCTTACAGGACGGTTACATAGTCGCTTATGCGACCAAGTTGAAGGGGACGGAGATATACCTGGGCGGGACGCACGGCCCTACGGTGCTGGGCACCTGTAACGTCATGATGGCAGCCACATTGGCCGAGGGCACCACGATTATAGAGTGTGCCGCCTGTGAGCCGGACGTTCAGGACCTGGCCGAATTCCTGGTTAAGGCCGGCGCCAGGATAAGCGGCGTCGGCACCAACCGAATCGTCATACAGGGCGTGAAGGAGCTAAGGCCGGTCGACCACCGGATAATACCGGACAGGATAGAGGCCGGCACGCTGCTCATCTCAGGCGCAATAACCAACGGAGACGTCACGGTGGAAGACGTCACGCCTGACCACCTGGGCGCCGTTACGGACAAGCTCAGGGAGATAGGAGCAAGTGTTAGTTCCGAGGGTAACCGCTGCCGGGTAATCGGCGGCCGCCTTGAGGCCTCGGTCATCAACACCTCGGCCTATCCGGGCATCCCTACAGACCTTCAGCCCCAGTTTATGTCGCTGCTTAGCGTTGCGAACGGGACCAGCATTATAACCGAGAAGGTGTTCCCTGACAGGTTTATGCACATAGCCGAGCTTAACAGGATGGGCGCCAACATCCAGAAAGAGGGCCCGAGCGCCATCGTGCACGGCGTGCCGCAGCTCTCCGGCGCGAAGGTGGTTCCCTCAGACCTGAGAGCCGCCGCAAGCCTTGTAGTGGCAGGTCTTGCCGCGCAGGGTACCACCGAAGTCCGCAGCATCTACCACCTGGACCGGGGCTACGAACGCCTGGAAGAGCGCCTGGTCGGCCTTGGAGCGAAGGTAAGGCGGGTGGCGGATGACAGGCAGCCATGACGGACATTGACGCCCGGCCCAGAGTATCAACAGACGCCTCTTTTGCATAACCCATCCTAAAGGTTGTACAACACAAGTCTTTTTTGTATACTGCCTTATGCTACTTAGTGGCCTATGAGGCCATAAGAGGCCTGGACTGCTGTAGTTCATGCTGAAAAAATTTTAAATATGACGGACTTGTATTCCTATGGCGATAGTTTAAAATCCTGTCTTGCAGCGTTTGCAGGTGAGACTCGGAAAGGGTCCATATTAGCTTATGTTTGAATCAATCAGTAGTTCACTGGAAGGCATATTCGACAAGTTCCGCGGCAGGGGCCGGTTGTCCAAGGAGAATATCCATGACGGCCTCCGGGAGGTAAGGACCGCCCTGCTTGAGGCCGATGTCAACTACCGCGTGGTGAAGGACTTCATAAAGTGCGTGTCTGAGAAGGCCGAGGGCGAGGAGGTTATAAAGAGTGTCACGCCCGGACAGCAGATTATAAAGATAATCCACAACGAGCTTGTAGACATAATGGGCCCGGTTGGTTCCACGCTCACGTTTCGGGACGGCGCCCCGACCGTGATAATGCTGGTTGGCCTTCAGGGCTGCGGAAAGACGACGACAACGGCGAAACTGGCCAAACTTGTGATGTCAAAGGGCCGTAAGCCGCTGATAGTGGCGGCCGACGTGAAGAGGCCCGCGGCCATAAAGCAGCTCAAAGTGCTTGGCGAGCAGTTGGGCGTACCGGTGTACTCGGAGGATTCCGGAGACCCGACCGGTATCTGCCAGAGGTCTGTTGAACACGCGAGGGAGCAATCGCTCGACGTGGTTATACTTGATACGGCCGGCAGGCTCCACATAGACGAGGAGCTGATGGGCGAACTGAGGGAAATCAGGGACACGACGGAACCCAGTCACATCTTCTTCGTCTGCGACGCCATGACCGGGCAGGACGCCGTCAACAGCGCCAAGGAATTCAATTCAAAGATAGAGTTCGATGGCGCCATACTGACAAAACTCGACGGCGATACCCGTGGCGGCGCGGCGCTGTCCGTAAAGGCCGTGACCGGAAAGCCAATCAAGTTTGTCGGTGTGGGAGAGAAGCTGGACAAGCTGGAGGAATTCTATCCGGACCGCATGGCCTCCCGCATACTTGGTATGGGAGACGTGGTCACGCTGGTTGAGAAGGCCCAGGCCGTGACCGACGAGGAGCAGGCAAAGTCGTTCGCCCGCAAGATAAAGGACGACACGCTGACGATAGACGACTTTCTGGGCCAGCTCCAGCAGGTCAAGCAGATGGGCCCGCTGCAGGACCTCCTGGGTATGATACCAGGAATGAGCGGCAAGCTTGACGGAATGAACGTGGATGACGGCCAGATGAACCGCATCGAGGCCATAATGCGGTCTATGAGCAAAGAGGAAAGGCAGAGCCCCGACATCATCGGGGGTAGCCGCAGGGCCAGAATAGCCAGGGGCAGCGGCACCACCATCCAGGACGTAAACCAGCTTCTAAAACAGTTCAAGATGATGAAGAAGATGCTTAAGCAGGTAAGCGGAGGAGGCCTCATGGGGAGAGGTTTGCCCAAGATGGGGTTCCCGATAGGGCTTGGAAGAGGCAAGAAGGGATAGTTAACTAAGGAGCAATGAATTGGTAAGAATAAGAATGAAGAGGATGGGCCGTAGAAACAGGCCGTTCTTCAGAATCGGCATTTTTGACGCTCATGAAGAAAGGGACGGACGGGCCATCGAAGAAGTCGGACACTATGACCCTCTTGAAAAGGACGACTCCAAGAGGGAGGTGCTCAAGAAGGACAGGATTGAGTACTGGCTCAGTGTTGGCGCGCAGCCGACCGAGAAGGTGGCCGTCATCTTAAAGAGGCATGGCATCACCGCTGAGGGCGCTAGGAAGGCGTCCCCCTAAACAGTTTGTAGGTGTTCATATGCGCATAGACATATTGACCCTATTCCCCGAGATGTTTCATGGAGTGCTGGAACAGAGCATGCTCAGACTTGCGCAGGAAAAGGAGTTGGTAGCGTATCATCTCTGGAACATAAGGGACTTTACACTGGACAAACACAACAAGGTAGACGACAGGCCGTACGGGGGAGGCCCCGGCATGGTGATGACCCCTGAGCCTGTATACAGGGCCATCGAGGCGGTAGAAGAGGGCGGCGCCCCGACGGCATCCAGGAAGGTGCTGCTCACGCCTCAAGGGGAACGGTTCACGCAGCCCATGGCTGACACGCTCGCGAGAGAAGACCGGGTAATGCTGGTGTGCGGCCATTATGAGGGCTTCGACGAACGGATACGGCAGGGATTTGATTTTCAAGAGATATCTATCGGCGATTATGTGTTGAGCGGCGGAGAGATACCGGCCATGGTCGTCATTGACGCAATCGTCAGGTTGGTGCCCGGTGTCTTGGGTGACGAAGATTCGCCCAAGAACGAATCATTCAAGGACGGTCTTCTGGAGTATCCCCAGTACACCAAGCCAAGGGAGTTCAGGGGCATGAAGGTGCCAGACATCCTCGTGTCCGGCCATCATGAGAACATACAAAGATGGCGCTATGAACAGGCCGAAGAACACACCCGTTCAAAACGGCCCGATTTGTTCAAGAACACGCCCGGTTAGAAGATCGGCTTCACAGGCAGGCATGCCGCACCCAAGCTAAACAACAGGTCTTATATAATTCAATTTAAGGTCAAAGCGGTAGCGTAACCCTCCCCGACCTTGAGCTAAACCGCCAGGGCAGGTCAATGTGTCGCCCCACAGGGCTGCCCCTCTAAGAACAAGGAGCGCCCTCCTGAGTGAAGGGCGCTCCACCTCGTAGGCTTGGGCCTACTACGGTTTACCCTTTTTTATGATCAATACATGATCAGAACCAGCTATTGTGAAACCGGGAGGATCCAACAACTCGCCGTACAACGTCAACTCCACGCAATCGCCATTGCTCACTTCCCATAGGGCCTCTACAACAGCCTGCTTGTCGAACTTCAATACGAGGTCCAATTTCCCATCAGGCCCTTCTTCGCTGCAGTTGAGGCAGGTATCATCCCCTCCGTTTGAGAACGGGGTAGCCACGTCCATGAAGGAACTTCTGAGTGGCGGGATGCCTTCCAAGTAGACGTTACCGAGGTCAATGTCATTAACATAAAAGCTGTCCGTCCCCAGGATGGCAACGGGAAGCACACCCTTACTCTTCACATTGAGTGGATTGGGGCATGAACCGGGCTTGATGTCAAGGGCTATGCAGAGGGCGCCGCTGACGTCTATTATCTGAAGACCACTATGACTGTCAGCCACGTACGCCGTGGTGCCTGAGACAAAGACGCCCTGTGCAGAACTTGGCGTATTGTAACTGCCAAGGAGCACTGGCGTCCCAGGGCTAGAGACGGCAATTATCTGAAGACCACTAAAAAACTCAGCCACGAACGCCGTGGTGCCTGAGACAAAGACGCACTGTGCAGAC
>JAUVQR010000064.1 GCA_030598065.1 Planctomycetota bacterium
ACAAGGATGCGCTGCAAGAGATGACAAAGCTGAGCGGCGGCCGGAGCGTCCCTGTCATAACGGTAGACGATGAGGTGCTGATAGGTTTCAATCAGGATAAGCTTGATAAGCTGCTGGCAGGAGGCGGGCAGGACTAGGGCGTTCCGCAGGCCATGACCATCAAGCGCGAACTTATGATAATCGGATGCGGGCCCGCGGCTATAACGACGGCGATATACGCCGCCCGTAAGCGGATAGACGTCCAGATAATCAGCGAAGATGTCGGCGGACAGGTTGCCACCACGTTTGGGATTGAGAACTACCCTGGTTTCCGGTATATAACGGGACCGGAGCTTGTCGAAAAGCTGGCGGAACAGATGAACCAGTTTGACATAGACAAGCAGATAGGAGAGAGGGTCACAAGTCTTTCCAGGGTGGACGGCGGTTACGTGGCCGTTGACGGGTCCGGGAAGGAGTACTCCGCCCGGTCTGCCGTAGTCGCGACCGGGGCGCACCCCAGGGAGCTGGGGGTTCCGGGCGAGCAGGAGTTCCGTGGAAAGGGGGTCAGTTATTGTGCGACGTGTGACGCCCCCCTTTTTTCAGGCGCAACGGTTGCCGTCGTTGGCGGCGGGAACTCAGCGCTTTCCGCCGCGTTTGAACTCTCAAGGATTGCAAGCAAGGTGTATCTAATCTCACGCAGGCAGTGGAGAGCGAACGAAGCCCCGTTGATCGAGGGTGTGAAGGCAGCGGTTAACATTGAGCCCATAATAGGTTACGTTGTTGAACGGATAGCCGGCGAGGACGTGGTCAAGGGTGTTACCGTAAAACCTCTGGAAGGTGAGGGTGGCGTACGAAGCCTGACGCTGGACGGCATATTCGTTGAGATTGGCCTACGGCCTAACTCGGCCCTTGTTAAGGGGCTTGTGGGCATTAACGATTTTGGCGAGATAATAGTGGACTGTCATACCAGCACCGGCATACCTGGCCTCTTTGCCGCCGGAGACGTAACAAACGTCAGGGATAAACAGATAGTTATCGCCGCCGGTCAAGGCGCCCTGGCCGCAATGGGCGTATTTGAGTTCTTACTAAAGGGACACTAGACTACCCGCCTGAGGTGCTGCTCGCAGAACCGTGTTGTTTCTTTTTTGTAATCCTCGTTCCGTAACGGATAAACGTTTTTGTTGTAGACATGAGAGATACCATTTCACTCGAATTGAAAGACATCATCCTTGGGGAGGAGGTGGACGAATCAAAGGCCTCCTCGCTGCTCAAGGGCTATGGATTCAAGAACGTCAAACTTGCCGGTAAGAACCTGAACGCCCTGGCCGGCAGCCGTCCACAGGCGGAACTCTTCCTTGATATACTGCCTGTCCTTATCGAGGCCTTGAAAGACTGCCCGGACTCCGACGCCGCCCTTAACAATATGGAGAGGTTTTGCGAGGCCTGCTACAGCAGGATGACCCTCTATTCCTATTTGAAACAAAACCCCTCGTCGATAGACATGTTGGTCGGATTGTTCGGGTCCAGCCAGGCGTTCTCCAACACAATGATTCGCAACCCGGAATATTTTTACTGGCTATCCGGTCTGGATGAGAAGAAAAAATTCAAACAGAAGGACGAGCTGAGGTCGGAGCTGTTCTCTGAATTGGAAGCGCTTCTGTCGTTTCAGAAGAAGCTGAACGTCCTGCGAAGGTTCAAGCGGAGAGAGCTGCTGCGGATAGGTTATCTGGACCTGGTGCTTGGCGCCTCACTTGTGTCCGTCACAAAGGCAATCTCAGACCTCGCTGAGGTAGAGCTGCAGGCAGCGCTGCAGATATCCCACCAGCAGCTGAGACAAAGGTTTGAGATTGAGGAGAAAGACCCGGAGAAGATAGGTTTTGCCGTCATTGCCATGGGTAAGCTGGGAGGTGATGAGCTGAACTACAGTTCAGACATCGACATAATTTTCGTGTACACGCCCGACGGCCTGGGACTGGATGAAGGTGTTGCCGCGGAATATTACCACAGGCTGGCGGAGCAGGTGGTCTCTTTGCTAACCACAAACACCAGTGAAGGTTACGTGTTCAGAGTCGACACCCGGCTCAGGCCGGGAGGGCGATTTGCCCCACTGGCAAGATCTCTCAAGGCATACGGCAACTACTACCAGACCTCCGGGAGCACCTGGGAGAGGCAGGCGTTGATAAAGGCCAGGCAAGTTGCGGGCGATCCCCGCCTGGGCGCGGCATTTATGGAGAGCATTACCCCCTTCGTGTATCAGAGGTTTCTGAGACTCTCGGAGATAAACGAGATAAAGAGGATGAAGAGGAGAATAGAGGGGGCGGTCGAAAAAAAGGGTGTGGCACACCTGGAGGTCAAGACCGGGTACGGCGGCATAAGAGACGTGGAATTCACGGTCCAGTTCCTTCAACTGTTCCATGGCGGGCTACATCCGGAAATCAGGCACCACAACACCTTACGTTCCCTGGAGCTGCTGGAAGGGGCGCGGTGTCTCGAATCTCACGAGAAGAGGTCGTTGGAGGAGAGCTATGTCTTTCTGAGGGTGCTGGAGCATCGGCTTCAGATCATGCATGAACTGCAGGTCCATAAACTGTCCCCCGACCCGGAGGAACAGCAGAAGCTTGCGCTGAAGATGGGTTTTCGTGACACGAGGCTGTCTACCGCTCAGGCGAGTTTTCAGAAGGAACTCAGCAGGCACACAAACCGGACAAACCGGATACTGAACAACTTATTCCATAACCTGTTCGGTGAGGAGGGCGAGGCCAGCGCGCCGGAGGTGGACCTGATACTTGACCCGGAGCACACGGACGAGCAGATGGAGGGTTTGCTCGCCAGGTATAATTTTAAGGACCTGGCAAAGGCCCACCGCAACATTGACCTGCTGTGCAAGGAAACCCCTCCGCTTCACGATTTGCCCAGGACGCGGGCCTTCTTTGCCAGCATCGCACCCTCTCTTCTGTCGATGCTTAGAAAGGTCCCCGACCCTGATATGGCCCTTAACAACCTGGAGCGCTTCACCGCCTCGCTCGGCGCCAAGACCATCTTCTGGCAGATGCTGTCGGAAAACCCGCAGGCGCTCGAAGTTTTTGTCGACCTGTGCGCGTGGAGCCAGTTTCTCTCAGACATACTTATAAAGAACCCCGGAGAAGTGGACCAGCTTGTCGACTCGCTGGTCATAGGGGAGGACAAGGATACCGCACAGATGACCGGTGAGCTCTCCGGCATACTGGCCCACGCCCCGGACAGGGTGCGTTCTCTCCACGGGTACAAGAACCAGGAAATCCTGCGCATAGGGGTCAGGGACATACTGGGTAGGGCCGACATAAAGACCACCATGGCCGACCTCTCCGGGCTGGCGGAGGCCGTTCTTGTCAACGCCTTTAGCAGGTGTTCGGAGGGGGTCGAGTGGGAGGAGGGACCTGCCCCTTCGTTCGGAGTGCTCGCCCTGGGCAAACTGGGCGGTAGGGAGATGAGCTACAGTTCCGACATAGACGTGGTCTTTGTCTACAGGGAGGACGCAGGCCCAAGGCTTGAGGTGTTGAACCAGCTAACGGACGTCTCACTCAGGTTGATGAAGATGTTGGGAGAGATGACCGAGTGGGGGACGCTGTACAAGATAGACACCAGGCTCAGGCCCGAAGGTAGAGGCGGTATACTGGTTACTTCGCTTGAAAATCTTAAGAAATATTACGGCAGCGAGGCGGGCCTCTGGGAAAGGCAGGCCCTTACAAAGGCCAGGTGGATAGCCGGTGATGAAGGGCTTGGAGGGGAGGTTATGGAGGCGATTGCCGGTTGCCTCTACACCGGAGAGTGGCAGCCGCAGATGGTCGAGGGGATATCCGGGATGAGGGCGCGCATGGAACAGTCTACCACCGGTAAGGACATCAAGCGTGGCTTTGGCGGGATAGTCGACATAGAGTTTATCGTACAACTCCTTCAACTGAAATATGGCAGGGACTACCCCGGCGTGCGCACCACAAATACCGTAGAAGCCCTTGACCAACTGTACAACTCCGGCCTCATAGAAGAAGGGCACTACAGGCCTCTCGTATCCGCATACGAGTTCCTCAGGAGGGTGGAGAGCCGTCTCCGCATTGTACATGACATTACGCAGGACAAACTTCCCGACTCGAAGGAATCCCTGGACAAGCTGGCCAAGAGGCTGGGGTATTCCACCGACGAATTGCCCTCACCCGCGGAGAGACTTCTCGCCGACCATGAGGTGCACACAACGCTCACCCGCAGGATTTTTGGGGAGATATGCGACGTTCACAGGACATAGGACACAGGACGTAGGCCGTAGAGTAATGTAGTGTAGGGTGTGTGGCGCTACTGCTTTAAGAGGGCGGCCAGTTTGTCAACCGACACCACGCCTGTCAATATCAACCCCATCAATACACCCCACAGCAGAAGTGCGGGGAGTATACGGGCCGTTATCGCCCTGCCGGTGGATAGACCATGGACGTATCTCCCCCCGAACATTATCAGCAACAGGGTGCAGATGCTGGACATGTACTGTCCCACCGACGGTATTATCGTCAGCAGGTTAGCTATAGAGCTGTACGCGAAGATTCTGAACGTGGCCTCGTAGTTGCCTTTGCCTTTAAGCAGCTTGAACGCCCCGTGCAGGATCAGTGCGCCCAGGAACAGGCCAAGTACCCAGACAATCCCGAGCATAGGGACCCTTGTGAGCGTCTCGGTTATAGGTCTGTCCGCCGTGCCCTGACCGCTGGGGTAAGGAAGCCCAGAGGCGATAAGGGCGATGTTATAGGCGAGCACAATGAAAAAGATGGTTATTGAAAAGAGGAGCGGCTGACCGTAACCCCCTTTTGTGGGCATGTTCTTAAAAAAACTTTGCGGCCTGAGAACCAACTCTTGACCCGTCTTGAGCAGCCTTTCAACATGGCTGTAAGGGTCGAACGAATCTTTTGGCCTTTCCTTAGACATGGCTATCCATTCTCGCTCCCTCCATCAAATCTGCCACCGCCCGTCTCAGTCTGTCTACGGACGCTACGGAGTCCTCCTTGGTCATCTTTTCCATCCTTGGGAAATCAATGGGCCTCCCGAACCGCACCGTTATGTCGCGTTTAGCGGGGTTGGGCATCCACTCTCCCTTGGGTAGGAAGTCCCGGCTCCCCAGTATACACATCGGCACCACCCTTCTCCCGGCCTTGAGCACGATAAGTGAGATGCCTCTCTTGAACGGCCCAAGCCGGCCGTCCGCGCTCCTTGTGCCCTCCGGGAAGATTAGCAGGGACTTTCCCTGTCTCGCCTTTCTGACCGCCTTGGTAAGTGTCGTGTAGGACTTCCGGTCCTCATCGCGCGGCAGGGGGATGTGCTCTGCTATCTTCATATACCCACCCATCACCGGGACGTTAAAGACCGTGTCCTTGGAGACAAAGCAAAAATTCCGGGGTATAAAACCAAAGGCAGTGTATATGTCAAAGAAACTCTGGTGGTTGCATACAAAGATAACAGGTTCGCCCTCGGGTATGTTTTCCAGACCCTCCACCGTTGCATTTATGCCCAGCCCCTTTGCCGCCAGCCGTACGCTAAGCCTGCACAGTGTGTTATATATGTATTCCTTACGGTCACTCCCAACGGAGGTCACCACGGCGAAGAAGTAACCTATCAGCCAGACGCCAGCGACCACAAGCCATGCATACACAAGGTAGATTAGCCTGAAGGGCTTGCTTCGTAGTATCCTTGAAGACATTTCCCGGAAAATTCCTCAGGCGAATATAGCATCCGTAAGAATATCTGTCAAACGAATACGGCTGTTATGTTGAACGCAAAGAAGGGGTTATACTGCGCTCGTAAAGTTGGCCACATGGCCGCGTTAACGATTCACGACGCCAAGCTTGCACTTCTCTGAAAAAATGATAAGCTGTTGAGACTACTGGAGAAAGGAGGGGGTAGGATGAAAAAAACCTTGCTGGTTTTTGCGCTGGTCTCGGCCGCCTTGCTGTTCAGCGGGGCGAAGAATAGGGACTACTACGTGGGCGTCACGTTGCTGACCAGGGACGTCTTCTATCAGCAGCTCGAGGACGGGCTTCAGGATGAGGCCGATGCAAACGGCATCACGCTCAGGGTGCAGTCCGCGGAGAAGGACCTGAACGCGCAGACGGCCCAGATAGAGAACTACATTACCCAGAGAGTTGACGCGCTGGTAATATGCCCGGTCGATTCGGTAGGCATCGGCGCGGCCATAGAGAGGGCGAACGACAGGGGCATCCCGGTCTTTACCGCCGACATACGCTCCGAGGAGGGCAAGGTCGTTTGTCATATAGCCTCCAACAATTACCAGGGCGGTCTGCTTGCCGGTGAGTATCTGGCCGGACAGTTGGGGGGCGAGGGCGAAGTGGCGATAATAGACCACCCTGAGGTGGCGTCTGTACAGGAGAGGGTCAGGGGATTCAAAGACGCGGTCAAGAAATATCCCGGAATGAAGCTGGTCGACGAACCGTCCGCCCAGGGCGACAGGGCCATGGCCATGGTGGTGATGCAGAATATGCTCCTTTCGCATCCCGACATCAAGGGCGTCTTTGCGGTAAACGACAACTGCGCCCTTGGCGCGCTGGCTGCCCTTGAGGCCGCCAAGCGGGAGGACATCGTCATAATAGGCTTCGACGCCACCCCCGAGGCCCAGCAGGCGATAAGAAAAGGCGGCGCCCTGAGGGCCGACGTTATACAGCACCCCGGCGCCATCGGCAAGACCACGATAGAGACCATAATGCAATACCTCAATGGACAGGAAGTGCCCCTGGAGATACCCATTGACACGGGTATAGTGGACAAAGAGGGCCTCGATAAGGCGGCAGGCACTGCCCATGCCACAGGCAAATAAACTCCTTCTTCTTAAAGGGATAAACAAGCAGTACCCCGGTGTCCGGGCCCTGGTGGACGTGGATTTTGAAGTAGCCCTGGGCGAGGTCCACGCGCTGGTCGGCGTAAACGGCGCGGGGAAGTCCACCCTGATAAAGATACTCTCCGGCGCCACCAGGATGGACAAGGGCGAGATATCCCTCGGCGGCAGAAAGCTCCACATCACCTCACCCCACAAGGCCATCGACCTGGGGATAAGCGTTATCTACCAGGAGTTCAACCTGGTTCCCGAACTTAGCGTTGCGGAAAACGTTTTCCTGGGCAGAGAGCCCCACTCCGCGATGGGCTTCGTGGACTATAAAAAGATATACAGGGAGGTGGACTTGCTGCTTGAGACCCTGGGGGCCGTCGTCAAGGCCAGAACCAGGGTGGCCGAGCTGGGCGTCGCGCAGCAGCAGTTGGTCGAGATTGCCAGGGCGCTGGCCGTAAATGCCAAGATAATCGCCATGGACGAGCCTACCGCGGCCCTGAGCCTGCAGGAGGCCGACCGCCTCTTTGCGATAGTCCGGCGTCTGGAAGACGAAGGCAAGGGCATCATATTCATATCACACAGGATGGAGGAGATATTTCAAATTTCCGACCGGGTGAC
>JAUVQR010000044.1 GCA_030598065.1 Planctomycetota bacterium
GATAGGCCAGAAACATCGCGCTTATGATGCAGAGTTTAAGATAGGCAAAGAAACCCTCCTGATAGCTCAGCACCTTCAGCGTGGCGGGAAGCCCCAGATCCTGCATGGTGAGGCTGTGCGGCCGGCTTGCAATCAAGAGGATGTCGGTCTTAAAGACCCAGCAGACGGCGAAGCAGGCCAGTATGGCCACCATACAGAGCATGACACGCGTGCGCAGTTCCTCCAGATGCTCACCTACGGTGAAGCTCTGCTCCTCCTTTTCAATCCGCGTCTCAATCTCATTTATGGGCATTTGGGAAAAATCCTTCGTCCGAAAAGGTAATGTCTCGCTATGATAATACAGTCGGGGATTGATTACAAGTGCTTGAATTGCCTTGAAATAGGGACATGTTTGTGATACCTTCCTCTATGGTTCATCAAAGGGTTTTTTTCGGTAATCTTTGATTAATCAGAGGATTCTTTGACGTATGTAATGTGGAAGGAGCAGGCACATGGGCGAGATATATCAAGGTGGCCTTATCGGCACCGGGAAGACCTTTTGTCTGGTTGTCAGCAGGTTTAACGAGTTTATTACGCGCAAGCTCCTTGAAGGCGCGCAGGACAGCCTGCTAAGGCACGGCGTAAAGGAGAAGGACATAGACGTATGCTGGGTCCCGGGCGCATTCGAGATACCGGCGACGGCCCTGACACTGGCAAGGACGAAGAAATATAACGCCATTGTCTGTCTGGGCGCCGTGCTCCGCGGCCAGACGCAACACTTCGAATACGTTGCCGGTGAGGTGTCGAAGGGCGTGGCTCAGGTAGGTCTTGAGACGGGCGTCCCCACCACCTTCGGCGTTATCACCGCCGAGACCCTTGAGCAGGCCGTAGACCGCGCGGGCACACGCAGCGGCAACCGCGGTGCCGAGGCGGCTAAGGACGCCATAGAGATGGCAAACCTGTTTGAATGCCTGAACTCGAGAAGAAAGAAGTAGGTCATGCCGGTATGAGAAATAGGACGCAGGCCAGGGAGCTGGCTATACAGGCCCTGTATCAGATAGACGTGCAGGGCCGGGATATCTTGGCGGATGCCGTCTCTTTTTGTCGCAGCAGGGCGGGTGATGATGAAGTCGCGCAGTTTGCCGCTGAACTGGTGAACGGTTGCCAGGCCCGCATAACAGAGATAGACAAAGAGATTGCCTCGATCGTAGAGAACTGGGAGCTGCCCCGCATGGCGGTTGTAGACCGCTGCATCCTGCGCATGGCCGTCTACGAACTCCTCTTCAGGGATGATATTCCCCCCAAAGTGTCGGTTAACGAGGCGATAGACCTTGCAAAAAAATACAGCACCGAGAACTCCGGCGCGTTTGTAAACGGGATACTGGACAAAGTATACGCGGGTTATGACGGTGGCAGGTCTAAGGCGGGTGAGGCGGGCAAGGAAGAAAAGGCGGAAACGGAAGCATCTTCGGACGCGGTTGCGGACTACGGCGAAGCGGACCTTCACGTCCATACCATATGTTCCGACGGCACGTTTACGCCGGAGGAGATAGTGGTCGAGGCGGCCCGGCTTGGCATCAAGACTATAGCCATAACAGACCATGACACGGCAGACGCCGTGCGGCCCGCTCAGGCAGAGGGCGCAAAGAGGGGGGTCTACGTAATACCCGGCGTTGAGGTCTCCGGCTACGTGCCGCCCTTTGAGATACACATAGTCGGACTGTTTATCGATATAGATAATAAGAACCTGATAGAGAAATTTAGGCAAATACACGAAGAACGCGTCTCAAGGCTGTCGGAAATCGTGGAGAGACTGAAAACGGTCAACGTGAAGCTTGATGTGGCAGAGATACTTCGCCTGGCCGGAGACAGTCCGCCCGGACGCATGCACCTCGCAGAGGTGCTGATTAAACATGGATATTGCAACAACTTCCCGGAGGCCTTCAACAGGTATATCGGTGACGATTGTCCCGCATACGTACCCAAGACCACCCTTACGCCCCGGCAGGCCATAGAACTCGTACATGACGCGGGAGGGGTGTCCGTCTACGCCCACCCGGGGGTTTCCGGAAGAGACGACATTATACACATGCTGGTGGAAAGCGGTCTGCAGGCAATCGAGGCGTATTATCCCTCCCATTCCCCCGAAGTGGTGGCGAGGTATCTTAAAGTAGCAAAGAAGTATGACCTGGCGGTGGCGGGAGGCTCCGACTTTCACGGGCGGAGGAAACCCGGCATTCCCCTGGGCAAGATAAAGGTCTCGAATGAAGCGGTCCACGCCCTCAGGCAGCGCTGTAAACAGATGAGCAACATGGTAACCGCGATATGACGTCCAGGCGGGAGAGTTTTCATGGTGTTTGATTATTTAAAAGAAATAAGCGGCCTGGGAGAGGTCAAGAAGGAGGCCCACGACGGAAAGGGTTCGGGTAAAGACCCCTCCGGCAGTGACCTCAGGGAAAACGCTGCTAAGGCCGGAGGTGCCGGAGACGCCGGCGATAAAAACTCGGATGAAATAGCCGGCGCGCCGGCGCAAAGAGAACCGGCGGAACCGGCAGAACAGGCAGAAATAGCCACCGGGACGTTGGAGCAGGGGCCGGCAAAGGGAAAGGGCACAAAGGACAAACACGATTCCGTAGCTTCCTACTGGCTTTCACTGGACACATGGGTTGACGTGGAAGGCCTCAAGAAGGGCCTCCGTAAGACCAGGACGCGGATGGAGAGCAACCTCCACGGTCTACTCTCCGGCGAAGGCGTTATAAACGAAGACGTGCTGGAGGAGTTGGAGGCGGCCCTTATAGAAGCCGATATGGGCGTTAAGTTCGTGACCAAACTGATAGACGAGTTGCGGGACGCCTGGGAATCAAGAGAGGTCACCGACGTCCCCGGGATAAAGGAGCTTCTCAAGACAAAGCTGAAGGAGCGCTTCAGGGAATGCAGGCAGGACCTGCACGTGGCGGCCACCCCGCCTACCGTCATTCTGGTGGCCGGGGTAAACGGCAGCGGCAAGACCACGTCAATCGCAAAGCTGGGCTACATGTTCTGCAGGGACGGCAAGAAGGTGCTGCTTGCGGCGGGCGACACCTTCAGGGCCGCCGCCACCGAACAGCTTGAGATCTGGGGCGGGCGCATCGGCGCGCAGGTGGTAAAACACGGTGAGGGCGCGGACCCTGCGGCGGTAGCCTTTGACGCCGTTGAGGCCGCCATCGCCAGGGGCGTGGACGTGGTTATCATAGACACCGCCGGAAGGCTCCACACAAAACAGAACCTTATGCAGGAACTCAGCAAGATAAAGAGGGTTGTCTCGAAGAGGATAGAGGGCGCGCCTCACGAGGTGTTGATGGTTGTGGACGCGACTACCGGGCAGAATGCCATATCCCAGGTGAAGCTCTTCAAGGAGGCGATTGATATTACGGGTCTGTTCCTTGCCAAACTGGACGGCACCGCCAAGGGTGGCATAGTCATCGGAATGCAGGATGAGGTGAAGATACCGGTCATGTTCCTTGGCCTCGGGGAGGGGGCGGAGGACATACAGCGGTTCGACCCGGACGGGTTTGTGGAAGCGCTGTTTGACTGAGCTGAGGTGTGTCTTTCCTGTAAAGTCATAGAATGAAATTATCCCACACGAATGTCATTTTAGCCTGCGAATGAATAAAGACATATCCAGAAGAACGTTTCTCAAGACGGCCATAGGGGCAGGGGCAGGTCTCTACGGCCTTTCCTACCTCCGTGAATTCAATCTGCGTAACACGCGGAAGTCGCTCAAGAAGTTCAGGGAAAATAAGCTGAAGAGGGGCATGGTTGTCGCTCATAGCCCCGGGAACCGGAACGACGTAGCTGCAGATGTAGACAAGAATGAGTCGGAAATCTTGCGGGACATGACCGCCATGGCCCTGGCCGCCCTGGGAGGCATGGAAAAACTTGTGTCCAGGGGTGACCGGGTGGTCATCAAGCCCAATATCTCCTGGAACCGCGCGCCGGAGTTCGCGGCGAACACAAACCCGCATCTGGTAGCGGCGCTGACAAGGCTATGTCTTGACGCCGGCGCGTCAAAGGTCAGGGTGATGGACCACACCTGCTCCAACAACCCCAGGCCTTCATATAACATCAGTGGTATCGAGGCGGCCGCGAGGCGTGCCGGGGCCGAGGTGGCCTACGTTGACCGCTCCCGCTTCCGGGAGCTTCCCATACCCGGCGGAAAGGCGATAAAGTCGTGGGCGTTTAACGACGCCTTCGTGTTGGAGGACGAGGTTGACGTCCTGATAAACGTCCCGATAGCCAAGCATCACAGCACGTCGCGTCTCACCATGGCCCTCAAGAACGTCTTTGGCATGGTCGGCTGGGACAGGGGAAGGCTCCACAGGGACATACACCCCAAGATAGCGGACCTCAACAGGGTGGTGAGGGTAGACCTGACGGTTCTGGACGCCTACAGGGTGCTGAGGCGTCATGGCCCGACCGGCGGCATGCTGGATGACGTGGACAACTCCGTTGACGGGGCAAGGAGGATAGTGATAAGCACGGACCCGGTGGCCGTAGACTCGTACGGCGCGACGCTGTTCGGTCTGGAGCCGGGCGACATCGGCTTCATCAAAGAGGCCCACGACGCCGGCCTCGGTGAGATGGACTATAGACTCAAGGGGTTTGAGGAGCTTACCGTATAGTATAGTTTAAGATACAAACCTGTAGTTGCCCCATTTATGGGGCGTAATTAAGCTCGATAAATCGAGCAGCTACAAAAAATCTTGTGCGTCAAGACGCACCCTACGGAACGTTTTTTTTCGAAAAATGCCACAAGAGAGAAAAAGCCCTTTGAGGGCCTACAACCTGCGCAAGTGGTCACAGGCGTTAAGCCTGGCCGCGTTCCTGATACTTCTGGTATATCTGGACCCGCTGACCTCGGCCGATTTCTCTGTCAGAAACATCTTCCTGCGGCTCAGCCCCCTTTCGGGCCTGGGCGCGAGCATTGCCGCCAGAGAGTTGTTGACCCAGTACTGGCCCGCGCTTGTCCTTATCGTTATGACGCTATTCATGGGACGCTTCTTCTGCAGCTGGGTCTGCCCGTTCGGTACCACGATTGACCTGACCGACAAGCTTTTCAAGAGAAGAAGGGCCAGCGAGACCGGCGGGCATAGTGTGGGATGGAGGCCGTACGACGGCAGGCGGCTGAAATATTACCTGCTTGCGTTTCTCCTGCTAAGCCTGTTTTTGAGCAGGCAGGTCGTGGGTTGGTTTGACCCGCTTAGCCTGGCTACCAACACGTATTCAATACTGGCGCATCCGTATCTGGTCGCGCTCCTGTCCGGGGCATTCGATTTCCTTTACGGTCTGCCCTTTATCGGCCCCCTGGCGGTGCCCGTCCATGAACTCTCCGATAAAATCCTGTTTGTGGAGCGTGAGCCCTTCTACAGGAACCATACGTTCTTCTTTATTGTCTTTCTTGGGATTATTTCATTCGGTCTTTCGTTCAGCCGGTACTGGTGCAGGAACCTGTGTCCGATGGGCGCCATGCTGGCGCTGGGGTCCATAGGGGCCCCTGTACAGAGGAGGGTGCGGGCCGACTGCGAGGTATGCGGCCTGTGCCAGCAGGGTTGCAGGATGGGATGCATAACGGACGAGGGGCGGTCCACCCTGGCCGGAGAGTGCATCCTCTGCATGGACTGCCAGGAGATATGCCCCAGCGACGCCATACGCTTCATGGGCGGCGCCACGCCCCGGCTGCAGGAGGTGGACCTCTCAAAGAGGGGGCTGATTACCGCCTGTGTTGCCAGTATGGCAGCAATACCCATGCTTGAGTTCAATTTCCCCTGGAGGTCGGGCAAGGGGCACGGCATCATTCGCCCGCCGGGTGCGGTGGATGAGCAGGAGTTTCTGGCAAAGTGCGTGAGTTGCGGGGAGTGCATGAGGGTGTGTAAGACCAACGGGCTGCACCCTACGCTGATGGAGGCAGGGCTGGAGGGCGCGTGGACGCCCAAGCTGATACCCAGAATAGGCCACTGCGATTATACCTGCACCCTCTGTGGTCATGTCTGTCCTTCCGGTGCCATCAAGCCGCTGGAACTGCCCAAGAAGCAGGTGGCCGCGATAGGTAAGGCACGCATAGACAGAAGCCGCTGTATCCCGTGGACAGGGTACGCCGGGTTGCCGGCCCTGAAGAAGGACTGGCATGACGTCAACTGCGGCGTGTGTGAAGAGGTGTGTCCGGTGCCAACCAAGGCAATTCACTTCAATACCTATACCGACGGTGAGGGCCGTAAGGTAATGCGCCCGTTTGTCAGAGAAGAGGTCTGTAACGGGTGCGGCTTTTGTGAGTATGTCTGCCCTGTTGTCGGCAGGTCCGCCATAGTTGTCGAAGGTATTCAGCCCCAGGTTCCCATAGTGCTTGCGGCGTTGGCGGAATCAGGTAGCGAGAAAGGGTTTCCCGAGGTGATTGGTGAGTGGACGCTACTGTCGAGTCCTACCGTGTACGCGGGGGAGAGGGGCCTTTATGAGTATATCGACGGCGCGGCCGGGCCCTATCTGACGTATTCGTACCAACGGGTGACCGTGGCCCTTTATGGAGACGTGGAAGGCAGGGAGGTGTTGGTAGAGATGTGGACGTTTGCCACAAGCGACGATGCCTTTGGGGCATATTCGTACGACAGGTCGGGAGAGGTGTATGACCTTGGCGACGAGGCCACCGTGTTTGATAACTACGTGTGGGTATGGAAGGGCAGATATTATATCAGGTTTGAGCCGAGCGGGAAAGGCGTGGGTCTGGACGAGGTGGCGCGGATAGCGGAGGCCGTCGTCGACAGACTGCCCCCCGAGCGGTCGGCATTGCCCGCGCTGTTGAGCTATCTCCCGAAAGAGGGGCTTCTTGAGGGGCGCACCAAGTTCTTTCACGACAGGCTGGTTCTGGACAATATTTACATAAGTGACGAGGTGATACAAGAAAACGTTTTCGGCCTGGGCGGAGAGACGGACGCCGTTGTGGCTGAATACGTGTTGGACGAGGGCCAGCCCCCCATGAAGCTGATGCTGGCCGAATATCCCGACGCCGACAGCGCCTCTAAGGCGTGGGAAGGCCTTGTCAGGCTAAGAGTGGCCTGGGGAGAGAGCCCTTTACTGGAAGGCGTTCTTCAGTGCTTTGAGGACAAGAGCGGGCGCTACTCCACCGTGTACCGTAAGGGACGCTTTCTGGTTGCCGTCTTTTCAGCGCCGGACAGGATGTGGGCGGAGGACTATACAAAGGCCGTCGGAGCCGAAATTCCGTCTGGATAGCATTTTTCTGTTGAAATATACCACCATAAACCGTAAAATTTCTACTTTTAAGCGGATAGTAAAGGAAGGATTAGGAAGATGGGTATGGATAAGGGACGTAAGACCGAAGTAATTGAGGAAATTAGGACTCACCAGACCGACACAGGCTCCCCAGAAGTTCAAATAGCCCTCCTTACAGAACGGATAAACTATCTAAGCGGGCACCTCAAACAGCATAAGAAAGATCACACTTCTCGCAGAGGGCTCTTACAGATGGTTGGCAGACGTTCTTCCCTCCTGAAGTACCTCGGCAGAAAAGACAGAGAGAGATACAAACAAGTGGTCGACAAGTTAGGGATAAGGGTAAAGAAATCATAGGCGGATTTATTTGCGGTTTTTTGTCGTACAACTCGTACAACGCGGAGAGGCGGTAAGAGAAAAACATGTCAGCACATAAAGTGGAGAAAACTATAGGCGGTAGGACATTAAGTATTGAAACCAACAAGATGGCCAGGCAGGCGGACGGCGCGGTCGTGATCAGGTACGGTGATACTATGGTCCTGACGACTGTGGTGGCCGGCAAGGAAAGGGACCTGGGTTTTTTGCCGCTTACAGTTGATTACAGGGAAAAGACATACGCTGCGGGGAAATTCCCCGGGGGGTTCTTCAAGAGAGAAGGAAGGCCCACCGCAAAAGAAATACTCACCATGAGATTAACCGACAGGCCGATAAGGCCTCTTTTTCATGAATCGTATATTTATGACACGCAGGTAATGAGCATGGTCATTTCCGCTGACAGGGAAAACGACGCTGATATATTGGCCGTGATAGGCGCTTCAGCCGCCATCTCCATCTCGCGTATTCCTTTTGCCGGCCCTTTAGGCGCTGTCAGGGTCGGAAGAGTGGATGGGGAATTTATCTTGAACCCCACCCACACGCAACGCAAAGAAAGCGACCTTGATATGGTGCTTGCGGGCACGGAGCAGGGTATGCTGATGGTTGAGGCCGGGGCCCACGTGGTATCGGAAGACGTCATCCTCCACGCGCTGGTATTCGCCGAAGAAGCCGTTAAAGAAATCGTCCAGCTGCAGAAGGAACTGGTGGCCCTCTGCGGTAGAGAGAAAATGGAGATTGCCTCGCCGGAGACGGACCAGGAACTCTCGAAGGCCGTGTGGGAAGAGGCGTATGACTCCGTGAAGGAAAAGAGCACGACATCCGGGAAACACAACAGAGACAAAGCCCTTAAAGAGGTGCGCGCCGCCCTTATTGAGAAATTCTGTGGGGACGATGAGACCGGGGCCGCAGAGAAGGATATAAGAGACATATTTGATCAAATAGAATGCAAGGTCGTCAGGGAGCAAATCCTTGTGGAGAACAAGAGGGTGGACGGCAGAGGCCTTGACGAGATAA
>JAUVQR010000295.1 GCA_030598065.1 Planctomycetota bacterium
CCCCTTGTAACAGATACACCACCAACGCGGCCACAAAGATGACCGTGGTCCAGAATATGCAAAACGCCGGTGACGTGTCGCAGCCCAGACCGTACTCTTCTCTATCCATATCCAGATTCATTCACTTGTCTCCATTTTATAACGCAGCAGTTTATGTATTCGTGTGGCGCCGTACAGACATAGTTCACCGTTCACTCCATATCTACCTGGGCGAGTTGCCATACAGAGGTCTCTGAGTTGTAGCGTAGCTCGTAGAGGTTCGCCCCGTCGGTCACAGAGAAGTGGTAAACAACCGCCCTGCCCTGACGGCTGCTCCAGGTGTACGTTATAGACTCGATGCGGTGCTGCCGGCCGTTCCACTTGAACCATACCGGCCTTATCTTCTCACCGTTCCCGAACACCGCGCCCACCTTGACCGGTTCGTTTATGGGGGTAATCACAGTATCAGTTCCCTTCCCAGGCATTCAAAGCCTCCGTTACAAGCTCCGTAGGACAGCCACCACCTTTCCCACGATTGACACCTCAGACGGTCCCGGCCCAATCACGATGTCCTCGTAAGCGGGGTTGGCCGGCCTGAGCCTTATCTCATTGCCTTTCTTGTAAAACCTCTTCACTGTCGCCTCATCGTCCACCATGGCCGCCCCTATCTCACCGTTATTTGCGGTAGACTGCGGCCTCACCACCACGTAGTCCCCGTCCTGGATATGGGCCTCGATCATGCTGTCCCCTTCGGCCTTCAGTAGAAAGTTGCCACCCCCCACCGTAAAAGACCTGTCCACTGCTATGTATTCCTCTACATCCTCTATGGCCGGATGGGGCGCGCCCGCCCTGATATGACCGACCAGGGGGAGGACCTCCGGCACGCTTGCCCTCAGCGACTCACAGAACTCAATCGCCCTCGCCTTGCTGGAGCGCCTTATGTACCCCTTCTTCTCAAGCGCGGAGAGGCAGTTCTGTATGGCGCTGTGGCTGGCCAGCCCCAGCCCATCCTTCATCTCCCTTATACTCGGCGGATACCCCCTGTCCCGGACGTAATCCCGCAGGAACTCAAGCGCCCTGTTCTGTGCCTTTGTGAGGGTTTTTCTCATGGTGGTACGTTTGTACCATATTCTACCAGAGTTGTCAAGGGGGAATTTGCACTAAATTCGTACTATATGGTGTAGCCTTGGGCACCCATCCCTTTTCCCCTACAAATCCCCCTGAATATCTGCTATCCTTCCTTATCCCTTTCGTCGGAAAACACTTGTTTCCGGAACTCATTTTTGCCAATACCAGCGGTCTGCTATGGGATACTGGGTAGTCTACAGCAGCGATATGGGCATCCTTGACCGGGTGCGCAACTTCTTCAAGCAAGAGGCCGTGCCGGAGGCGGCCGCTGATTATTACGACCTGTTCGCCGGGAGGATAGTGCCCACGCTATACAGCGGGTTTATGGACGCGGTGGCACAAAATATGGAGTCCGGCAGGATTCTCGACGTCGGCACGGGTCCCGGATACGTGCCCGTTGAGATAGCAAAGCGGAACGATAGGCTTTATGTGGACGGCATAGACCTTACCAAAAAGTTTATAACAATAGCCGAGCGTAACGCACGCGAGGCGGGCGTCTCGGACAGGGTCCATTTCGAGGCCGGCGACGCCACAAAGACCAGGTTCGAGGACGACAGCTACGACATGGTGATAAGCACGGGCGCCATGCACCACTGGATGCATCCCGAAAAGGTGATAGACGAGATGTGCAGGGTGCTGAGGCCGGGCGGCGAGGCGTGGATACTCGACCCCAACAAAGAATGCACAAAAGATGAATTCGCGGAATTTCTGAAAGAGATTATAAAACTCTCCGGCGCCGGGTTCTTCGGCCGGTTGTGGCTCCGCTTCGGGATACGATGGGAGATAAGGGTGGACTGCTACTCAAGGGCGGAGATAGAGGCAATGGCCGGGGCCAGCAGGTTCAGCGGCTGCAGCATCCAGACGGACGGCGTGTTCATGATCATAAGATTGAAGAAGGAATAACTCAATCTGTGGGGTGTGCCCCTACGACTGTCTGCATTATTTATAATGTAGCGTCGGAGCTGTGCCGAAGGCAGGTCTGCCTAAGGCATGACTTGCTCTCCGCCTCAGGCAGATTTAACGTGACAGTCCGCCTAAGGCGGATCACGCTACACCATTCTTCCCCGTTCATGTGTAATGGGGACGCAGGAAGAGCAGTTTGTAAGGTGCGTCTCGAC
>JAUVQR010000148.1 GCA_030598065.1 Planctomycetota bacterium
AGCTCGGTGAGGGCGCTTTCTGCGAACCGTTGGAAACCTTCCACAGCTTTTGTATGGCGTATGTCGGATGAAGTGTGAATTTCTTGCAAAGACCCTGAAGCTCATCTCCGACCAGGCCCTCCAGCGAATAGTCTCCCATCCCCTCTTCGTGGAGATAGTACAGGTAACCGATTTCTTCCGGCTCCAGCCCCATCACCCTGGCGCCAACGCCGTCTGCCTTTAACGCATCGGTAGATGCTATGGCCAGGTTCATTTTTATAGGTTCGCCGTCTACCGGCCCCCGGCCGTCCATACCGTAAAGCCCGTCCAGCACCACCAGGTCGGGCCACACCACCTTGCTGAAGGCGGCCACGTTGAGGTGTATGACCTCTATCGCCTTCTGGTAGCTGCTTGAATGGTTGAACACGGTGTCGACCAGGGCGGGAAACCGTCTCCGCGTCCACGCGATGGCCCAGGTGGGTATATAGTTGAAAACCGTCTTTACGTCCGGCGCGTGTGGTGTCCTGAGCCCGTGCACCATCGATTTATCTTCTTGCCTGACTACACCCATCATGTTCTTTATCCCGAACGTGGCGATGGCGTAGTTGTGCGACTTGGGCAGGTTGACGGATATCCTGTAGTCAAAGTCTTCGACCACGTGTCTTACTATCTGCATCTCTTCCGGCCCGGCAATCGATTTAATCCTTACGGTGACGAATTCGTTAAAATCCTCGATGCATTCTATCCTTACGTTCTTGTATTCTTTTTCTAATTCCAGATAGCCGAACTTTTCAAACACCTCCCTGGTGGTGATGTTTTCATAGTACGCGCTGCCGCTGCCCTCGAAGATGCTGAACTCCATGTCATCGAAGTTGTCGAGGTTATTGCTGAAGAAGTCCAGTATGCCCCTTATCGCCGACACGTCGGTATTGGCGTAGGGGTTGACGGAGGCGGTGAGGTTGGGCTTGATAAGGACGCGCCTCTTGCCCCTGAGGGCCTTCAGGTCGTCCATGATTAGCTCAAGCGACCTGTAGACGTTGTCGTATCTGTCCTCTCCCTTTACGAGAGAGACCAACCGTTTTTTATCTGTCATAGTGACTGGGTGACCGGGCATCTGAATAATTTTTTTAAGGGCCGACACCGACCACGTTTAATAGTAGGGGCACGGCATGCCGTGCCCCTACTACAAATTATATGACCTATTGCAGGCGTTGTAAACGTTTTGGCAAAAATTCCTTGAGTTGCGGCATGAACCGGTGGTATTTTCTCACGTCCGGCGCAAGACGCGGGGGCTGTCTTTTTCGGTCTTAGGTCTTGGGCCTTGCGACGTTTTATTTGCGAATTTGTGTCTTGAAAAAACGGAAAGGTCGATTGTGATGGCGCATATGCTGCCCATATTATTCTTGTCGCTGGTAATCTCATTCATCACGACCCCTGCGTACTCCCAGGACGGCTGGTCTGTCCTGAAGGTGGGTGACGATAGCGCGTTTATATTCAGGGACGAATTCGGCGTGCCCCATATCCTGTCCGAAGATTCTGGGACGTTGTTTGAGGCGTTCGGGTATGTGGTGGCCCAGGACCGGCTGACACAACTTGAGATAAGTCGCAGGCAGGCGCGTGGCAGGCTGGCGGAGGTGTTGGGGCCGGACGCCCTGGTGTCGGACATCGAGGCCAGGAGAGAGGGTTACACCGGGGAAGAGATTGCGGAACAATACAATGCCTTGAACCCTGAGACCCGTATGCTGATAGCGGCGTATGCCAGAGGCGTGAACCGCTGGATTGATGAGGTAAAGGCCGATAGAGGGTCGAAACTGCCCAGGGAACTCTGGGAGCTGGGCATACTTGACCCTGAACCGTGGACCGTCTATGACTCTGTCACCGTTGGGATAGCGGGAGCCAGACACTTCGGTCAGCGCGGCGGCTACGAGCTAAAGAATCTCAAGGAACTTGAGGAACTGGGCAGGGACGTGTTTGAGGAGAAATATCCGCTTAACGACCCGGCCTCGCCCACTACGATTGCGTTGAATAACCGGCGCGATGATTCCTTGCTCAAGAGTTCTTTACCCTTCGCTACGGTGGGCCTTTCTCCCACCGGCGGATATCAAGATGGTCAAGATAGCTATGTACTGCCTGCCTCGCTCCCCGGACTGCCCGCAAAGCTTGGCAGCTATGCGGTGGCGGTGTCGCGGGAGAGATCCGCAAGCGGACGGGCGATGCTGCTTGGGTGTCCACAGATGGGGTCTGCGGGTCCGCAGCCGGGATATGAGGTGGACCTCCACGGCGGCGGGTTTGACGTGGGCGGTATGACGTTTCCCGGCGTGCCAGCCGTGCTTATCGGTTACAACAGGCACATAGCCTGGACCGTTACCAGCGGCAACTCGGACAACATGGACGTGTTTGTCGAGGAGCTAAATCCGAAAAACCCTGAAGAGTACAGGTTTAACGGTGAATACCGGCCCTTTGAGACAAGGGAAGAGGTGTTTGGGGTACGGGGCGCCGGGCAGGTTCGGGAGAAGATATACCGGACGGTTCATGGGCCGGTATTTCGTTGGGATGAATCAAAAAAACTTGCCTACAGCAAGAAGAGGACCTTTTGGGGCGAGGAGCCGAGGGTGTTCGAGAGTTTTCTCCGCATTGACAGGGCAGGTTCCATAGAGGAATGCGCCGGGGCGGTTGAGGCAATCTCTCTCAGCTTCAACCTCTTCTGCGCCGCGTCGGACGGGCGGATAGGGTTCTGGCACGCCGGCAAGTACAGGGTCCCCGCGCCCGGTGTGGACACAAGGCTGCCCGCGTCCGGCACGGGCGATGAGGAGTGGCGGGGGTTTGTGCCGTGGAACGAGCTGCCGCATGTTATTGACCCGCCGGACGGGCTGCTGGTCAACTGGAATAACAAGCCGTCTAAGTACTGGGACAACGGCGACAACATGCCCTGGGTGGGCGGCCACAGGGTTTCTTATATAGAAGAGCTGTTCGCAGACAGGCAAAAGATTACGCCGGATGACCTAAGGGCCGTGCCGGAGGGTATCGATAGTCATGGAACTTATCAGCAGGTGGTAGAACTTGTAAGTGGCAGCCCGGTCGTTTCCAACATCTTGCCGCCCGGCGAGAGCGGCTTCATAGATAAAAGGGGCATGCCTGGTCCGCATTATGTAGACCAGAAGGAGATATTTGACACGTGGCGGTTCAAGCCCGGCTATTTTCTTGACGGAGACGCAGACGGTGACGGCGTCGCCGACAGGGAGGAGGCGCGGAAGGGGACGAATCCTTTTGTTAGAGATTAGTAGACCGGTAAAAGCATTTAAGACGCATTGTTTTTGTGGGTGCCGCAGGTCGACGCCAGAGGCGGATTAGCCTTAGGCACGACCCTGGGTTGTCCCCCCTTAATGCTGCCCATTGTTTCGTTCAAATGTTCTCTGCTTGGTTAAATTAAAACCGTACCAACATCATGTAGGTTAATCATTAGTATATTTCTTTTTGCTAATATTTGATAAAATATTTGCAGGTGTCTTACGTTAATATTTTGGTAAAGGAAGGATGAAAAGATGAAGCGGATATTAGTAGTTCTTATTCTTGGCCTTGTAGCCTCTATGCCTCTCAACCCGCTCGTGTATGGCGACGAGGATGAGAAAAAAGGGATAATGGAGATTGAACTATCGGTTCAGGGTATGACGTGTGAGAAGTGTGTTGCTAAGGTGAAAGACGCCCTCATGGCGGTAGAGGGTGTAACGTCAGTAGAGGTGGAGCTAGAAGAAGGGGAGGCCGAGGCTCACGCCAAGAAGGGAACAGACCCTGAAAAGCTGGTTGCGGCAGTCGAGAATGCGGGCTTTAAGGCTCAGATAAGTGAGGTGGAATACGAGTGATCTTGCTGTCCACGGACTCTAATTATGCTGAACAGGGCCTTTGTAGGAGCGACCCGCCGGGTCGCCCCTACAAAACTAACTAACTTCTGCCCAGGGACATACTACTGCGAGGGCTTTCTTGCTAACTTGGTTACTTTTTTATAGGGGACTGCCAACACCTGCAGCCTTTAGTGCTTCGGTGCTGGGTCTCGAACCAGTGCAGCATTGTGCTATCTTCCCATCCACAACAACCGTTGGGACTCGGCTAATCCCGTAGTCACTCACCTTGTCCATGCACTGCTTGCTCTCGCACTGCTAGATAAGGCCATAGACCACTATCTCGCAGCTTGGGCAGGCGAGATCTCTTACCAGCTTTATCGTTTCTTCACAGAGAAAACAACCAGCAGTAAATAGTTCAATTCTTCTCTTCTCAGTAACCATTTTGTTTACCTCCCTCTTTTCCGTCTTGATTTCTTTTTGGTCCCGATGTCGGCTGGTACTGTAGACTCGATATGGGGGCATATTACAGCTTTTTTACCCGATTTACGGGACCACCTTCTTAAAAGCATCTTCAAGTTATCTCGCAATGCGCTGGATTCTCTAATAAGCCCTTCCAGTGCCTTTATTTTTTCTGTGGTAAACTCTTTGACGTGCACACACGGCTCGGTGCCGCTGTCCTTTAACAGCAATATTTCCTTTATTTCACTCAGCCTGAATCCTAGTCTTTGGGCCTGTTTTATGAACTTAAGCCTGTTGAGTACCTCTGGGGAGTAGACGCGGTAACCAGAGCTACTCCGGCCGGCTTCCGGCAATAGACCGATGCCTTCGTAGTAACGGATGGTCTTAGGGTTTAGCCCCAGTTCTCTGGCTACACTCCCAATAAATAATCGTCTTTTCATAATAGCCTCTC
>JAUVQR010000110.1 GCA_030598065.1 Planctomycetota bacterium
ACCGTCTGGCCATAGGTATTGGCATGATGCCAAGGAATGTGGTAACCTTAACGATGGCGGATATCGGAATGGAGCTGGGGGTATTAAGCCAGGAACTGTTTTCGGCTATAATAATGATGGTGGCCATTGCGGCGCTTGTAGCCCCCCTCTTGTTAAAGCTGGTTCTTTCTGAACGGCGTGGGGTTGCTGGGGCCGGGGGCCTTATACCTACTTCCGTCAGTGATGAAACCAGAAAGGTGAATCGAAGACTAAAGAGGCTTGGTAGAAAATGATAACGTTTAAGAAGATACTGTGCCCGATAGACTATTCGGATTGCTCCGCCAAAGCCCTCAGGTATGCGGCGGGCCTGGCACTGAAGGATTCTGGGAAACTTTACCTCATGCATGTAATTGATAAGCGCATATATGATTATGGAGGTCCGGTATATGAGGTGCAGCCCAGCCCGGACGAAGAAACGATTACCCACCTGAAACAAAAACTCGGGGAGAGCGTGCCCAAAGAGATAAGAGGTGACATAGAGGTTGAGACTATTGTAACGGTGGGCCTGCCTGCGCAGGAGGTGGTGAATACCGCAGAGAAGGAGGGGGTAGACATCATAGTAATGGGTACGCACGGCCGGTCCGGTATTTCTCATGTGGTCATGGGCAGCGTGGCAGAAAACGTTACAAGGAAGGCGGCTTGCCCTGTACTGACGGTACGAGAGACCAAGTCCAAGTGATCCTATTTTTTCGGGGGCAAAATGATAAGGTTAAGGCGAATTCTGTGTGCAATTGATAAATCCAGGTGTTCCATGGATGCCTTGGCGTATGCAGAATATTTTGCCCTGAAGAATTCAGCGGAATTGCATTTGCTATATGTTATTGATACGCGTCATTTTGACGACTTTCCACCTTTTGAGTTTCCCGGTCCGGAGTCTGCCACCGTTAGGCGTATCAAGGATGAGCTTGCCGTTAATGTCTCGGACGAGATAAAGTCGAAGGTGAAAGTGGTTATGACAGTAGTTGTCGGGATACCCGTTCAGAAAATCCTGAGCATATCGAGACAGAGATACATAGACTTGATAGTATTAGGTACGCACGGTAGGACGGGCATGGCGCGCGCCGTTATGGGCAGCGTGGCCGCAAACGTATTGAAGAAGGCAAAGTGTCCCGTGCTTACCGTTCGTCAGTCTGATTAGTTAGGCCATTGAGACCCAAAGAGGGAAGACAGATGATAAAAATAGAGACGATACTGTGCCCCATAGACTACTCCGAGGGTTCCTTGGAGGCACTGAATTACGCCTTGCATTTTGCTCTTAGAGAACCAGCCAGACTGTGTATAATGCATGTGATTGACGTACGCTACTTAGAGGGTTATACCCCCCTGGAAGTTGCAAACCCTGACTCTGAGACCGTAAGCCGAATGAAGGATGAACTGGTCGGGCGTGTGCCTGAGAATTTGAGAGCGAAAGTCAACCTGGAGGCCGTTGTTGCGGTAGGCATACCCGTTATAGAGATTGTAGACACTGCAAAGGAGAAGGCGGCGGATGTGATAGTTATGGGCACTCACGGTAGAACCGGTCTGGCGCATGTGATTATGGGCAGTGTTGCCGAGAACGTGGTAAGGAGGTCCCCCTGCCCTGTTCTAACCGTGCGCCAAGCATGACGTCTCTTAGGGCGCACTTGTCAACAGGGGTCCCTTTTGTTGGGTGGGTAACAGGCTGACGTTGTTTTCCAGGTTAGTGTATTATGGCGAACGGCCAGGAGAGGAGAAGCTGACAAATGGTCAATATAAAGAGAATACTCTGCCCGGTTGATTACTCTGTAAGTTCTTCCGAGGCCATGAAGTATGCGGCGCATATAGCCGGAGAGGAAGGGGCCAAGGTGTACTTGATACACGTCATAGACGTGCGCAGTTACGGCCATGAGAGTCCACTGGACCTTGAAATGCCAAAACCGAGTCAAGAGAACGTGGATCGTATGAAGAAAGAACTTGTCGAGGATTTGTTTCAGGAGAAGGGCGGAAAGGGAGTGGAAGTAGAGGCCATGGTGGTGATGGGCAAACCTGTCGAAGAGATACTGAAGGCTGCCAAGGAGCAGAAGATAGATATGATAGTCATGGGTACCCATGGCAGGACGGGCATACCTCACGTGATTGTCGGCAGTGTGGCGGAGAATGTGATCAGAAAGGCCCCGTGTCCCGTGCTTACGGTGCGCCAACCTTAGTTTGTGGCCTATTGCGAGAACTGTCTTTGCCGGTCTGCATAAACAAGCTCTGACGGAATTACCCCTACGGCCGGAGACGCAGACTGGAAATGTGGCGGGCCCAATCGGTTGACGGTGGAATGGGCGCCTGCGGCAGGACGGTTCATACACAGCTGTTTCGTGGCGGTATTGCCGGGAACGTAGTGCGTGAGGCGCTGCGTCCCGTGCTTACTGTACGCTAGATACAAGGGGAATTGTAACAAATACTGGTCAGAAGACAGGTCTATGGCGAAGGTCCCTAAACGCTTATTTCTACTATTATTGCCTGTCATATCTCTTTCGTCCTGCTGGTTTTCCAAGGAAGAAGAACCGTGGGAAGCCCCCGCCTTTAACCCGGCTGAAGCTGCCTTGAAGCTCCAGGAGAGTCCCATGATGGAGCCCGGTGGGGTTGAGAAGCGTGTCAGTCTGGGCAACAGGGACTACCTGCGGGGCAGGCTGAAGTCCGCCATAAGGGAATACGAACGGGCCCTGGAGTTGAACCCCAATAAAGTAGAGGCCTGGTATAACCTGGGTATTGCCTACAGCGATGAGGGTATGACAGAAGACGCCCTCAGGGCGTGGGAAAAGGTGCTGGAGATTGACCCTAACAACGAGAACGCATTATACTGCCTCGGCCTGTCATATCTGGAACAGGGGAACCCCTATAAAACCATTTCTTACATGAAAAGGGCGCTTACCCTTAACCCCAATATGTTGATGGCATATTATAGTCTGGGCAATGCCTATCTCGCAGAGGGGAAGTTTCACAAGGCAATGGGCTCTTATAAGAGGGCGCTGGTGGTTAACGACAAGTTAACCGAGGCGCGTCTCGGTATCGACAGATGCCTTGCCGGGTTGGGAAGGCTGGACAAGGCGGTGAAGGACGCCAGGAGTATAGCCGCGTCCCACCCCGACCTCCCGGAAGCACACTATACCTATGGCCTGCTTTTGGAGCAACAGGGGCTGAAGGAGGAGGCGGAGAAGGAATTCGCCGAGGCGTCCAGGCTGTCGGAGTTGATGTATCCGGAGCCCGAAGAAGAGGAAGAGGACGGGGAAGAGGACGGGGAAGAGGGCAAGGAAGTTGTTGAGGAGACCGAGGTGGTAGAGGAAGAAGAGGTTGTGGGAAAGAGCGAGACGGTGGAGAAAGAAGAAGTTGTAAAGAAGGACGTGATTACGGAAGGGAAAGAGGTGGTGGAGCAAACTACGGTTGAGAAAAAGGAAGAAATTGTTGAAAAAACAAAGGCTCCGGAGGCAATAGAAACGGAAGAAGAAGTGGTCGTCGAGAGGGGTAGTATCTTGTACAGGGGAAAGACAGAAAAAAATGGCAAGGATGTGGAGTAAGGCAGTGTTGTAGACCGGCAGGAAAAGGCGTTGGCCGAATAAACATTCTGGGTAGTGTAGTACTTATGGTTCACATGAGGTCCCTTTAGGCAGCACAACGTGACAGCGCTTCAGACAGTTGCCGATGAACCCATTCCTTTCACCTTCCGGTACCAACGATAGGGGCGTGTGAATTCCCTGCGTACCATACCGGGTGCGGCCCGGTGAACCTCATGCCATGCCGGTCCTATCCACTTGGTATTATAGTGTTAACGAAAAATAAGCCGCAACGCGCCACTGAGCCTATTTGACAGCGCTGAGATGAATATGCTATATTTGTTTTTTATGTTGAGGAGGAGGGTTTGAAATGAAGCTTAAGTTATTGTGTTTTCTTGTCTTGCCTGTAGTGATAACGCTATATGCGAATATAAACCTGAATGCTGCGGAGACCCTTCCCGGCGGTATCCTTGGAGCTACCAGGGATGAGGTCCGGGCCAAACTGGGCGAGCCGACACATCTTTACATTGAGGAGATGGCTTCCAGAAGAAACTGGCTCTTTCCCGTGGAGGATATCGATAAGGTCAAGCCGATGCTGTGGGCGGACCCGGACATACCGGGGGACGATGTTTTTTCCCTGAAGAAAGACGGGAAGCCTTTTAGGTACAGGGTTCACTATGCGTGGGACAAGGCGAATGAAGCGCAGCCTGTCCTTAGGGTGGCGAAGTGTTGGGCGTATTTTCTGGGCGGGCCCGTTAAACTCGCAGACATGCCTGGTTATGTTCCTGAGTTCGAGGTTGCTACCAGGCAGGGGGTGAAGGCGTACGTGCAGAAGAAGGCCGCTGGCAAGCATGATATCGTCGTGATGTTCTTGTCCCCAGACAACTCCGCGTTGGCGCGGCGTGTAAGCAGTGAGTTTAGGGAGCCGGTTGACGATTATGAGTGGTCGCCGTGTTTCCAGGTAGTCCTTGCCGAAGGCGAGTCCGAGAATGTATCCCTTGAAAGCAAGGTCAAAGAGGCGGTTGTGACGGTAGAGAGCCAGAAGCGGCTGAGCAAGCTGGCGAGGGTGTTGAATATAAAAGACATTGAGACCCCGTTCTCTTCGTAGTTGCCGTTCCCAAAGAGCGGTGGGAACGGGTTTCATCTGTCATGCGGCTGTATATCTCTGCTTCTGAGGCCCTTAGTTCGGCGATACGTTTGCGCAGGGATTACAGTTCTTCGATAAGTTGGGACTTCGTCCAGTTTCTCATCTCGTATTATGGATTGTCAGGTGGTGCTTACGGCGGGGCTCATTGATCATCATTGTGATTGTGAAACCGGGGATGAGCGGAAAGCAGAGCAAAAAGATAACGGGATTACCGCTTGTTGAGCGGGAGGGGTTCCCCTTAGAAATGCTTGTACTGACCCCCTGCACATGAGCTAGTCCCCCCTGCAAGTGGCTTAACCACTTCTGCCCCCAAAGCTTAGGAGTATCTCGCTACAAATATAACCCGACGTAGCGAGGCCACATCATTACGACAGCTTAGCCTAACACAAGAAGTTTAACACGAAATGCCCTTTTCGCAACTAATTCAAAAGTTTCTTCCTGCAAATAAATTTGGGCGGAATCGTGGTAGAAGTTGAGGAGAGAGAAAGATATTTATCTTTACCTATTCTGGTAATAAAAAAGTGAGAGATTATAGCGTAGGGGGTCTATATGTGACGTTTTGAGTGCAGCCGGCGCAGACAGCTAAGGCAGATGTGGTTGGCTCAACCCTTGTTCAACGATTGGTATGGTAATGCTTATGCCTCCCCGGAGGTCTCCTACATTGTAGCCGGTTGTCATGTCCTGCGGGTAATGCGTCTCTAAATACTCCAGGATATCTTCGCGTATCGTCTTCCTTTCGCCGTGACATCGCAGACACGACTTACCGATGTAAATCGGTTTGATAAAGCGATAGGCCTCCCCCTCGTCTAGCCCCACTATCTCGGTGTATGGTGAGCCTACCGGGTAGTCTGGGTCCTCAAACATCTCCAGGGCCGCCGATTCCCATGCGTCGGGGGCATTCTTGGGGTTTCGCAACCGCAGGCTGGTCTGCTTCATCCTTATGCCGGTGCTCATGTTAAAGTAGTTGCCTACCTGAGTCCCTATTGTCGACGGCGTAATGCCCTTGAAATCGTAGTGGTTGTCTATGGAGCACGTGTTTATCTTGAGCTGGTTTATTGCTATGACGTCACGCACGGTGCCTAACAGTTCTGCAAGTTTGTCGGCCAGGTTATATAGCG
>JAUVQR010000045.1 GCA_030598065.1 Planctomycetota bacterium
TGAGATAGACATAACCAGGTGCTGCTGGTGCGGCATGTGCGAGGAAGTCTGCCCGGTGGACGCCATGTACATGGACACGGGACAGATTCCCGAGGCTGGCTACAGCCGGGAAGACCTGAGCTACGACAAGGAAGTCTTGATAAAGAAGCACCCGCTGCCGGGTTATCAGAGGAGCCATAACTCTCCCGGTACCGGCGCGCCAAAGGTAAGCCCGTTAGGGCGTTACGAAGAGACATAAAAATGGAACAACTGTTTTTTTTCTTAGCTTTCGGTATAGCGGTAGTCTCTGCGGCGTCAGTGGTATTGCAGAGCAAGGTGATGTACAGTGTGCTGTCGTTGATAGTCACGCTGTTGACCGTCGCCTGGATATACGCCATGCTGAGCGCCCCGTTCCTGGCCATCGTGCAAATCATAATATACGCGGGCGCGGTCATGGTGCTCATTTTGTTTGCCGTGATGATGCTCGGGTTTGGTGAGGATGAGACGGGGCAAAGGCGCACCCGGCCCGACCTCCTTGGCGTGTTTGGCGTGCTTGTGGCCCTGTGCTTTGCCGGAATACTGGTTTTGTCGTTCTTCTGTCCCTGCGGAGAGGGCGAAGCCGGCGGTGTAGTCATGGCCTCTATCCCGGCGGATTTCGGCAGCATCAAGTCGATTGGAAGCGTCCTTTATACCCAGTATCTGATACCCCTTGAGCTGGCGTCGGTCCTGTTGCTGGTGGCGGTGGTGGGGGCCGTAATGCTTGCCGGAAGGCGCAAGACGTAATAAATATTTTAGGAGCGGATGTTTATCGATGGCTGAACTTATTGCAGATACTATTGTCAACATAGGTCCCAATCACTACCTGCTGCTTGGTGCTGTCCTGTTCAGCATAGGGGTGGTCGGGTTTCTGGTGAGGAGCAACATCATAGTGCTCCTTATGTGCATCGAATTGATGATAAACGGCGCCGGAGTGGTCTTCGTGACCTTCTGCAGGCAACTGGGCACGCTTGAGGGACAGATATTCGTGCTGTTTGTGATGGTTATAGCGGCGGTGGAGATTGCGGTGGGCCTGTCTATAGTTGTGCTGATATTCAGGAATAAACCTACGCTGGATGCGGACAAGATGGAGGTGCTCAAGTGGTAGAGGGCAACCAGTGCTTTAGCTACCTGTGGCTCGTGCCTGCCATGCCGCTCTTTGGGGCGCTGTTCAACCTCCTCCTGGGCTACCGGGTGGGCAATTTCATAGTGAGCGTAGTCGCCTGCGGCAGCATAGGGCTGTCTTTCCTGGTTTCATTATGCCTTTTCAGGTCTTTCCTCGGCCTAGCGCCGGAAGACCGCCACATAGAACTGACGGTGTTTCAGTGGATAAGCTCCGGCAGCTTCAACGTGCCGCTGGAATTTCTACTGGACCCACTTTCAATGGCCATGATTACCATGGTCTCCGGTGTGAGTTTCCTGATACACGTCTACTCGGTCGGTTACATGGAGAAGGACAGCTGTTTTTCACGTTACTTCTTCTATTTGAACCTGTTCGTATTCTTTATGCTGACGCTGGTGCTGGCGGGCAACTTCCTGGTCCTGTACATAGGATGGGAGGGTGTGGGCCTCTGTTCGTACCTGCTGATAAGCTTCTGGTACGAGAGGCGGACTGCGGCGGCGGCCAGTATAAAGGCCTTTGTGGTCACCCGTTTCGGTGACTTCTTCTTTGCCCTGGGCATCATGCTGATCTTCGTGCAGTTTGGTAGCATACAGTTTCACACCGTCTTCGCGAACCCGGCGGAGGTACTCGACTCAAGCATGGCGATGTGGATTGCCCTGCTAATCTTTGCCGGAGCGGTGGGCAAGTCTGCGCAGGTGCCGTTGCACACGTGGCTCCCGGACGCCATGGAGGCGCCTACCCCGGTCAGCGCGTTGATACACGCCGCTACCATGGTGACGGCGGGCGTCTATCTGGTGGCTAGGTGCTACCCGATATTTGAGTTGTCGCCCTACGCCCTGCAGGTCGTTGGGATAATCGGGCTGTTGACGGCCTTCATCTCGGCCACGGTCGCGCTGGTGCATACGGACATAAAGAAGATACTGGCCTTTTCCACCGTGAGTCAGCTGGGGCACATGTTCCTGGCCCTGGGGGTTGGGGCCCCTGGAGCGGCTATCTTCCATTTGCTGACACATGCCTTTGCCAAGGCCCTGTTGTTCCTGGGTTCCGGCGCGGTGATACACGCCCTGGACGATGAGCAGGACATAAGAAAGATGGGCGCGCTCAGGCAGTATATACCCGCGACGTTCCTTACGTTTACCATCGGCGCGCTGGCGATGTCGGGTGTGCCGGGCCTTGCCGGGTTCTTCAGCAAGGACGCTATCCTTCATGCCACCTTTGTTAACGGCGGACCCTTGATGTGGGCCCTAATAGTGCTTACGGCGAGTATGACGGGCTTCTATACGTTCAGGATAATATTTGTGGCCTTCTTCGGCGATAAGAGATGGGATGTACACCTCCATGTGCCGGGTAAGGTGATGATTATACCCCTGGTGCTGCTTGCCATACTGGCGGCCGTCGGCGGGTACATGGGTGTCCCGTACGTGCTTGGAGGTGGCGACCAGATTAGCAACTTCTTTGCGCCGAATTTTGGCGCTCCCGAGGTGCACGGCACGATTGAACCGGTAGTGGATGGGGGTTCGGCCGAGGCGGCCGAGGCGGTGGAAGGTGAAATGGAAGTCGTTGAGGGTGAGGTGGCGGAAGGCGGGGTTGAGGTTGCTGAGGGTGAGGCGGCGGAAGAGCATGGTCCTGCCGGGTCGCCGGAGATGCTGCTTATGCTGGTCTCTGCGGTGATGGCATTCGGAGGCATAGGGCTGGCCTACTTCTTCTACATGACGCCGGTCGGCAGGGACGTCCCGACCCTGCTGAGCGAGAGGTTCGGCGCGGTCTACGGCGTCTTCACCAACGGCTGGTACTTTGACGCGGTCTATGAGGTGGTGTTCGTGGACCCGTACATAAAGGGTTCTGAGTTCTTCTGGAAGGCGGTGGACGTCGCCGTGCTGGACAAGGTGGTCAGCGGTGTTGCGGGGATAGTCCTTGGTATGGGCGGTTTGCTGCCCGGGTTGCAGCTGGGTATGATACGCTGGTACGCAACGGTCATGGTGCTGGGAGCTATAATAATAATCCTTTACAGTTAGGTTGAATTTAAATGGACGTATCTAACTTGCCACTTCTGTCATTGTTGATATTCCTGCCGGCGGCGGGTGCGGCGGTCGTGTTCCTTCTCCCACTGGGAGAGGGCCTGTCAAAGACACTCGCGTTGCTGGTGGGTGTGGCGAATCTGGTGCTTGCCGTAGTCCTGTTCAGGTCGTTTGACCCGGCGTCTGCCGACCTGCAACTGGTAGAAAAGGTCAACTGGATACCGGAGTTGGGGGCAAGCTACCATGTCGGCGTGGACGGCTTGAGCCTCTTTATGGTGATGATAACGTCGTTTATGGTGCTGATGGCGATGCTCTGTTCGTGGGACCAGGGTGGCAGGCGGCAGGACCTCTTTTACGGATTTCTGCTCTTGTTGCAGTCGGGCCTTATCGGCATATTCCTTGCGCTGGACCTCCTGCTGTTTTACGTCTTTTGGGAGGTTATGCTTATCCCGATGTATTTCCTTATCGGCTTGTGGGGCGGGGAGAACAGGCGCTACGCCACGCTTAAGTTTATTATATATACGATGGGGGCCAGCCTCCTTATGCTGGTTGCTATACTTGCCCTGTACTTCTGCCATCATACGCAGACCGGCGAGTATACCTTTGATATAACGAAACTCTACGGTACGGCTATTCCCCCCCAGGCATTACTGCCGATGGCGCTCGCCTTTCTTGTGGCGTTCTCCGTCAAGTCACCGCTCTTCCCGTTCCATACCTGGCTTACCGACGCCCATGCCGAGGCGCCGATGTCCGGAGCGGTGGACATCACGGGGCTGCTTATAAAAACGGGTGCGTATGCGTTCCTGCGGTTTCTGGTACCGTTGTTCCCTGAGTTCTCCGCAACCTGGGCACCCCTGGTAGTGGCGCTGGCGCTTATAGCCAACATATACGGTGCCATGCTGGCGACTGCGCAGGATGATTTGAAGAGGCTTATCGCCTACTCCAGTGTTAGCCACGTCGGGCTGGTTATACTCGGTATATTCCTACTTAACGTGCAGGGTATGAACGGCGCGGTGCTTATGATGGTCTCTATCGCGCTATGCAGCGGCGGGCTGTTTATGGTGGTGGGTATGATATATAAAAGGAGCGGGACAAAACAGATATCTAAGTTGGGCGGCCTGTGGAAGGAGATGCCGGTGATGGCGGGTTTCTTCCTGTTCTTTGTGGTGGCGTCTGTGGGTCTGCCCGGACTGAGTAACTTTGTGGGTGAGTTCCTTATATTCTTAGGCGCGTTCCAGGTGAGCGTGCTCTATGGTGTGGTGGCGACGTTTGTGGTGGTGCTGACGGCCATCTACCTGTTATGGATGTTCTGGAGGGTTATGCTTGAGAAGGCGCCTGAACGCGCCACGCCCTGGCCTGACCTTTCCTTCATGGAGACGGCTACGCTTACCATACCGGCGGTTATTGTGGTCGTTATAGGTATATACCCCAATATATTGCTGAGCAGGATTGAACCCTCGGTGCTAAAGCTCCTGCGGCAGGTAAAGGGGGAAGTGGCGCAAATAGATACACCGGACAGAGAGACGGGGAAGGAAGACGGTATGCGTGTCGCGAAGATCGAGAGAGGTGGTCCTGAATAAATCATGGAGATGACGCTTCCACTGGTTAATCTGAATACGATACTGCCGCAGCTCATCGTTGCCGTCTTTGCGATGGCGGCGTTGCTTGCGGACGCATTCTATCGTAATGCGCTATACGCGTTCGTACTGTCTTTCCTGGGCCTGGCCCTTGCGCTGTTTACGGTATATACCCAGTGGGGGGTTGCCTTCCCCTACCAGGAATCTATGCTTACCATCAACGGCTTCACGGTGTTCTTTAACTCGATATTTATTCTGGTGGCGGCCGTGACGATGTTGTTGTCCCTGGGCTACGCCGAGCTTACGGGTATTGACGGGGGGAAGTATTACCCACTCATCCTGCTTGCCACGCTGGGGATGATGTTGCTGGTATCGTGCAGGGACCTGCTCTTGATGTTCCTTGCCATAGAGCTTTTGTCCATTTCGTCTTACATACTGGTTGCCTCGCAGGGAACGAGGTGGGTGTCCGGTGAGGCGGCGGTCAAGTACATGCTCACTGGCGCCTTTGCCAGCAGTTTCTTGCTCTTCGGTATAGCCCTGGTGTTCGGCGCTACCGGGACAACGGATTTTGTGAAGATAGGCCAGGTGCTTTCCGGGGGGGGAGCGGTGGTCTATCTGGGCGTGGGCATAGCGATGATGATGGTTGGTCTGGGCTTTAAGATAGCGATGGTGCCGTTTCATATGTGGGCGCCTGACGTCTACGAAGGGGCCCCGACACCCATAAGCGGGTTTCTGTCTGCGGGGAGTAAGGTTGCGGTCTTTGCCCTCTTGCTGAGGCTTTTTGTAGGGCCCTTCTCCGTGCCACACGTCGATTGGGTGTCTGTAATCTGGTGGCTCGCGGTCCTTAGCATGGTTGTCGGCAACGTGTCTGCCTTGCTTCAGACCAACGTAAAGAGGATGCTGGCCTATTCCAGTATCGCACATGTGGGCTACATGCTCATTGCCCTGGTCGTGTTGGACGGCATGGCGATGGAGGCGATACTGCTGTATCTGGCCGTGTACGCCACTACGGGGCTTGCGGCGTTCGGTTGCGTCACGTATCTGTCAAAGGGTTCCGAGGAGAGGCTCAACATACAGGATTACACGGCGGTGGCCTACAACTATCCGATACAGTCTGCGGTATTGTCCGTGTGCCTGCTTTCATTGGCCGGAATCCCGCTTACCGCGGGTTTTATCGGCAAGTTGTATTTGTTTGGCGCGGCGGTTAACGCCGGGTTTGTGAGCCTGGCCGTTATAGGCGTGCTGAACTCAGCGGTCTCGCTGTATTATTACCTTGGTCTGCTGCTCAGGATGTACTCAATGCCGAACGGGACGGGTGAGGTAGTGGTGATTCATCCGATGGCGGGGAGGCTGGTTCTGGCGTTGCTGGGTGTTACCATACTTGTCCTGGGGATTTACCCCTCCCCACTCCTGGTGGTCATTAAGGCGGCCGTCGCTGCCATAATGTCTCCCGTGATGTAGTTCCTTCCACATGAAGATATGCCCCCTAAATCCTTCGACTGTATAGTAGTAGGCGGAGGGCCTGCGGGCTCTACGGTGGCCTATACACTTGCCGGACTTGGAGTCAACGTCGCCATATTGGAGTGCGGAGACCCTTCCAGTCCCAAGGTGTGCGGGGGCGGGCTCCAGGTAAAGGCCGCCAGCCTATTGCCGTTCGACGTCAAAGAGGTGGTCGAGCGCGAGATATACGGAATGGTCTTCCAGCGTGGGCTGACGGACAGGTTCACCCGGCGGTCAAAAGCGCCTATTTCTTACATGTTAAATCGCGCCAGATTCGACAACCTTCTGCTCGGACATGCCGTGGAGAGCGGTGCGACATTGTTTGCCGGTGAAAGGGCATTGTCGATTGAGCCTGCCGCAGGACGTACGCAAAAGACGAGGATTTCTACCGGGGGGGGCGACTTTGAGGCGCGTGTTATTGTTGGGGCGGACGGGGCCAACAGCCTGGTTGGAAGGTCCATACACCCGGACGGTATAGCGCAGGTTCAACTGGGCATTATCTGTGAACTGAAAAAGCGCGGGGACAACGCCCACATTCCCGAGGACCTTTTCATGGTTGACTGGGGAACGGTGCCGGGCGGTTACGCTTGGATGTTCCCCAAGGAAAAAACCCTTACCGTTGGCGCCATGGTGCCCAGGGAACTGACCCGGACCTTGAACGCCTACCTCAAGGCATACGTTGAGAGAGAGGGGCTAAGTATAACAGATGAACGTCTACTGGTGCACCCGATACCCACCAGGGGCGAGGGAGAGGCTATTGCCTCGGCATGGGGATTACTGGTCGGCGACGCGGCGGGGCTGACCGACCCGTTTACGGGTGAGGGCCTGTATTATGCCATCAAGAGCGGACAGATTGCGGCAGCCCATGTCGAAAGGCTTCTTGCCGGGTCTCATAATGACGGCGGCCTCTTTGACTACGAGGCGGAGAAAGACAGCGGTCTCATGCAAGAGATAATTGTCGCCGGCAAGATGCGCAGTTTCTTCAACACCTTCTCCCGTTACATCCACAACCTGTACCGCAGGAATGACAGGCTGTGGTATGCGTTCTGTGAGGTACTTCGCGGGGACAGGACGCTTGAGGGTCTGAGGCGTGTCAGGACCATACCCCCGAAGCCGATACTGAGGTATCTGGAAAGATTTACGTCATGGTACGAAGCGCGAGAGATAAGCAGGTTTGATGAATCAAAGGCGTTTGCCCACGTAGTCACAGAAGTGTACGCGGCACGAGCCGGCACCGGCGCCTAGTCTTTACGTACCGTTCCCAGGACCTTTCCTGTAAGTGCTGAAACTTCAAGGGGTTCGGCTCGCAATGACAGATGAAACGGGGGTGGAGGTGGAGAACCTCCGGCCCGCTGTGAATTACCTTATAACCGCAGGCGGTTTAGATTATAATGTTTTCATGGGACGGGACGCCTTTCCTGGAAGCGCCTACGTCTTAGATTCGGCTCCCTCCCCAAGATATATGGGCTTATTAAGCGTTTATGATGCAGACTTGCCGGCTTTCAGGCGGGTATGTCTCTGTAGCTAAAGGCAGGTTAAAGTGAATACTAGATACAAGAACGGTTTTACAATGATAGAGATAGTGGTGGTGATAGCCATCATCGGCATCCTGGCAGGCATGCTTGTCCCCATGGTAAGGGGGTATGTTGGTACGGCGAAGGAGAGAAGGGCCGAGCAGGATACGGAGGCGCTCGGTAAGGCGATGCTGGCGTTTAACAGGGACACGGCTCGCTTCCCCATATATCAAAGCGGTAGCGCCACCGCTCCGACGGATGCTGTCTTTGTTGCGCTGGTTACCTCAGAAGGTGCCGCGCCCGGCGGCGGGGCGGACGGTTGGAACTCCGCCACAGTCGACACGTTTGAAGACCAGTTAAAGAATAACACCGTTTCTTATCCTACCACCGGGGAATTTGCCTGGAGAGGGCCTTATATAGGCCCTGTAAGAAAGGACCCCTGGGGTAACCGCTATGTATGCAATGCCAGCAAGCTTCTCCCTACCGCCGACAATGCGGCCTGGGTGCTTTCGGCCGGGCCAAACGAGGTCATAGAGACGACGTTTTCTCAGACAATGGGCTCGCCCACTATCGGCGGCGACGACATCGCCTATCGTATAAAGTAAATTCGTTTTTGTAGCGTCGGGTCTCCGTACCCGACGTATGCCCTACGTTAGATTCTTCGCTGCCCCTTCGCTACGTTCAGGGCTTCGGCTCAGAATGACATAAAGAACCTGGAGGCCCTGTTTGGTTAGTATAAGGAGGTGGGTCTTCATGGCGGCAAGGATGAAGGGACGCGGGCAGCCCTCGTCCTTGACGTTTTTTGTTATTATATACGGGTGTCAGGTTTGCGATGTAGGGACAGGGCTCGTCCCTGTCCGCGGACGGCTACGTTACGAA
>JAUVQR010000233.1 GCA_030598065.1 Planctomycetota bacterium
CAGTGGGAAGCCGGGCTTGCGCCCATCTTGCATACGCGTCCGCTTCGTAAAAACTGACGTGGCAAACAGGCTCGTCCGGACACAGGTTGCGCAGCCCCGTCAACGTAAAGACCATCCAGGTTCCACTTTCTTTCCTCCAGTAAAGCGGCGCTTCCCAGCACTGCCTTCTCATCTCGTTCCAGCCGTCCGACAGCCAGAGTTCGGGCCTCCGGTAGCCGTCATCCGCGATAAACCGCAGGTATTCGCGGTTGGTAACAAGTCGTGACGCCAGCTCGAACGGGTTAATGTAGACCTGGTGTCTGGGTGATTCATTGTCGTAGGCAAAACCTTCGCCGTCAAAACCTATCCAGCTTAGGCCCCCTTCATAACTGAACCATCGCATCTCCGGGATTGTGTCCGGCGCCGGCGTCTGACCGGTTGAATACCCGGGGTTCAAGGGGTTACATGACAAGACGTGCTTGATGTCGGTAAGGAGCAGTTCCTGATGTTGCTGCTCATGGTGGATGCCAATCTCAGTAAGATAAAATATATCATGGGCTTCATTCTCTGAGCACTGAGTCAGCAGCTTTTCCATAAGCTCGTCCGCATGACGCCGGTAATCAAGAATCTCTTTAACGGTGGGCCGTGATAGCAGTCCGCGGTCAGGCCTGTTAAAGGGTTTGCCTAAAGTCATGTAGTATGAGTTGAAGAGGTAATGATAAAGTGGATGGTACGGCGAATAGTTACTGAGGTGTTTTTTCAGGACGAACGTCTCGAAAAACCACGTTGTGTGGGCCAGATGCCATTTTGTCGGGCTGACGTCGGGCATGGACTGGACGACAAAATCTTCCGTCTGTAAACTGGAGCAGAGGTCAAGTGTGGCGCTCCGCGTATGCAGATATCTTTGAAGCATCGACGCTCTTGTTTTAGTGTCCGTCCCCAAGACTTTCACCCTCCCTCAGAAAAAGGCGTATTATCGCTTCTGCCGTAGAAATAGAAGATTACGACGTACAAGCCCTACTTCCAATCATAATGAAATTGCAACTAGTTTCAAGTATAGAGCAACTTCCATAATAAATAGTGGTGTTTTTCCGCATTCAACTGCAAAACTACACTTATTCTTGAGATGGGACTTAATCTTTGTTGACAATCTCAACCATATAATTAAACTTACAAGATGCTTTCCGGGAATTTTTCGGGAAGGTGTATAGCCACAGAGTCGGTGTCGCAGGTTTGTCATTGCCTGGACAGGAACCTTGTTTTCGTCTATGTCTACGACGCCGGCGTTTACCTGCCGAGTTTTCTATGGCTTCAGATTATGAGTTTTGACAGGGTGAGATTATGTTTGTAAGGACCGTGGAGACCAGGAGAGGCGGAAAGACCCACCGTTACCTTCGGGTTGTCGAGAACTACAGGGACAACGGTAAGGTAAAGCAGCGGGTGCTGTGGAACCTCGGAAATCTTGACAAGATACGACAGAAGCTCCCCGGGCTGACGAGGTCTTTAAGCAGCTATTCGGGAGAGGAACTGGTTGCGCTAAAGAGATTGCGAACCGAGTCCGTGAAGGAATACGGAAACGTGCTCCTCTTGAGAAGCATATGGGAAAAACTCGGTGCGGAGGAGATTCTCGGCGGCGGCAGGACCGCCGAGAGGATGAGGCCCTACTTTATGGCCCTTGTCTTTTACCACCTGCTGAACCCCGGCGGAACGCTTCCCCTTGCCGAATGGTTGAAGCGGGTTTATCTGCCGGAACTGGAGGGTTCTCGGGGTTCCGGCGGAGCGCGTCTTAATATAAAGAGGGTCCTGAAGCTCTTGAGGGAACTGGGCGGGGACGTCAGGCGTGACGGGAGGCTGAACGTTATGCGAAAAGCGTTCCGGAAAAGGACGGCCCCGTTTTGCTACCTGGTCAGGCTGAGGATGAACGTCTCCGGAACGCGGCGGGGTCAGCGGGGACAGCGAGAAACCCTGTTGGCAATCTTTTCCGTGGGCGGTGAGCCCCGTGCTTATTGCGTATGCGAGGGAAAGAGCCCGTTGGCCTTGGTTAAGGACATGATTGCGGCGGATAGCGTCTCGGGAAGGTGCAAGACTACGCTGGTGACCGACAGGAAGACGGCCGGCGACGCCGTCACCAATCTACTTAATAGAGAGGGCATCCCTTACGTGGTCTTTGTTGACAGGCTGAGTAAAAAGGGTGTCGGGAGACCCGTTTATAAGTCGCGCGGCGGATACGTGGCTCGTAGACTCAAGACGGGCGACAGGAATGGGCCCAAGACCTATGTGTTCTTTAAAAAGTCCGGCCGCTCTCCGAAGAAAGAGCAGGCCGAGTTTGCATTCAAGACAAACGTAAGGGGTCGAACGGTCCTGGTAAAAGCGGTTAAGACCTGTAGGGAGCGGCATAATCTTCAGGGCTTTTTCGGTAACGTAAGCGCCCCCGCCGGCCTCTTGTCCAGAGAGGAATATAGAAGAGGTTATGTGCCGGTATGTATGACGGCCCTTCTGCTTGCGAAGGCGCTGGAAAAGGGCCTTTCCCGGACGAGAGCAGGCCGCGGTCTGACGCCGCCCATGTTGTTGGACAGTTTGAAGGAGATTAAGCTGGTTACGAACGAGGTAGCGGGGAGAAGGCTAAACCATGTGACAAAGACTTCACGTCATACCGGGGAGTTGTTGAGGTCTTTTGGCGTAAAAAGTCCCAGAGCATCCGTGCGTCTTTCCGGCGATAGCGTTACACCGTGACGGGTATGTTACCATTAATCATCGTCTTTGTTCTGCTGGTGTTTGGAGGGACCGCGTATTTTCATGCGTGGATAAAGGTCGCGCTACTGTCGCTGTTGCTGTCCTTTTCGCTGGAAATCTGGATCCTTCACGGGCTTCTTATGCCGGAACACGTTGTGTTGTTTTGGCTGATTCTGTTTATCTGCGTCATCCTGTCCGCCTTTTTCCTCTCGCTCTTCGGCCTTGATTTGCGATACGGGTGGTTCTGTCTTGACATGTCATGGGGC
>JAUVQR010000358.1 GCA_030598065.1 Planctomycetota bacterium
CTCGACTCGCATACAGGGCCGACTATATCGGCCATTACCATCCCCTTGGTCTTCCTCAGCCCTTTATCGCGCAACACTTCAGGCATGGGCACTGTGGACCTTACGGGCCATATCCTGTGAAAGGCGTCGTAAAGGGTCGGCCTGAGCAGGTCGTTCATGGCACCGTCGCATATGACGAACCGCTTACCGTGGCTGGTTTCCTTGTTATAGATAACCCTGGTGACCATTATACCGGCGTTGCCTACGATAAAACGCCCTGGCTCCATTACGAGCTTGCACCCAAAGGACTTGAAGAGCGGCAGGATTTCTTTTGCGTAGTCGGCGGGCCGGGCAACCGTCTCGCCGGTGTATGATATGCAGTAGCCGCCGCCGATGTTTACATACTCTATGTCCACCCCATGCTTTCTGCAGAAGGACAGGTAACCCTTCAGTTTCTTCAGTCCCTCCACGTACGGCCCTGCCGACCAGATGGGAGAGCCGAGATGCACGTGGAGACCAACCAGGTGTATCCCGCCCAGCTTCTTGACGTAGCCGTTGCGGAATAGTTCCTTGGCGGCCTTGATGTCTATGCCGAATTTATTCTCCTTCTTGCCGGTTGTAGTCTTTGCGTGGGTGTCGGCGTCAACGTCAGGGTTCAACCGAAGCGCCACACGCGCCACCTTCTGCGCGCTCAGCGCCAGACGGTTGATATTTTCGAGCTCTTCCTTTGACTCGACGTTAAACATGAGTATGTTCTGGTCGAGCGCGTGGGTTATCTCTTCGGCGTTCTTTCCTATACCGGCAAAGACCACCTTTGAGGGATTGCCCCCGGCCTTGAGCGCCCTGTAAAGCTCGCCCCCCGATACGACGTCAAACCCGGAACCTTGCTCCACCAGCAGTTTTAGTACGGACAGATTCGAGTTGGATTTCACCGAAAAGCAGATAAGCGGTTCCGCGTCGCCGAAGGCTTCTGCCAGTTCGCGGTAGTGGCTAAGGACGGACCCCTCGCTGTATATGTACACGGGGCTTCCCACCTCGCGTACGATGTCCTCTACGGGCACATCTTCACAGTACAGTGAATTGGCGCGGTACGAAAAATATTTGTCCATAGAATTCCTTTAACAGAACATTTTCTTATGATGACTTGAGGCGGCCCTTCAACCTGTTTTTCCAAAAAGTAAGCCTTTTCCTGACGGCAGCCGGCGACGTGGAACCGGACCCTTTATAGCGCTTTATGCAGTTTTCCACGCCCAGGACCCCGTAGACGTCGTCGTCGATAAGTCGGGAGAATTTCTTAAGCTCGTCCACGGAGAAATCCGTCAGCGCCTTCCCGGCCCTTATCGCCTCCCTCACTATCTTCCCCACAACCTCATGCGCCTGTCGAAACGGCATACCCTTCTGCAC
>JAUVQR010000180.1 GCA_030598065.1 Planctomycetota bacterium
AAGGCCGTCGTAAAGGAGAGGCACCAGGAAGTGGCCGACCGCAGGCTTGCGTTGAGCGGCCTCACTATTTATTCTATGGGCGCCGAGATTGAGGACTACGGCAACCTGCCGTTCTCCAAAAAAACCCACTGGGCGGGCTTCGTGGAGGCCAAACAAAGGCCCCTTGAAGAGGCCATGGGTAAGTTTACGAAAAAGAGTAAGAAGAAATAAAGAGGCATCAGCCCGGCCTACTACTTTCTTAGCGTCGCGCCCAGTTCCCTGCCGAGTTTATCCTCCACCAGCTTCTGCATCTCGTTGACCTCCTCACCCCTCAGCGTCCTGTCGGGGGCGCGGTAACAGAGCTTGAAGGCTAGGCTCTTTTTGCCCGCCGGGACCTGCTTGCCTCTATAGAGGTCGAAAAACTCCACCCTCTCAAGATGTTGAAGCCCGGACCCCTTTATGCACTTCTTAATATCCGCCCAGCCCACCCGCTCGTCCACCACCACGGCCATGTCCCTGACGGCGGGCGGATAGAGCGGAAGCTTCTGGAAGTCTGTCGAGAGGTCGGCCCCCGCTACAATAGCGTCAAAATCCAGCTCGGCCATTACCGGGTGCGAATTCAGGTCAAACTCCTCAACAACTTCATTCTTTATCTCTCCCAGCGCCCCCAACTCCCTGCCGTCCAGTTCCAACCGGCATGACCTCTTCGGCTCAAAGGGCTCACCGGGGGAACCATGCCACCGCAGGACACCCCTTGCCCCAAGGGCGGAGAAGATTGCCTCCACCATGCCTTTAAGTGAATAAAAGGCCTTCTCCAAACCAACACCCTCCTCCTCCCACAGCATACAAAGGATGGTCTTTTCTTCAGGCAGTTTTTCCGGACCTTCTTTCGGGAGATAGATACGGGATATCTCAAACGTCTTGATATAAGGCACGCCGCGGTCCTGATTATGTTTCTTCACCCTGAGGTGGTTGGCCGTCAGCGTCTGCCTCAGCCTGTTCTCCTCCTTCCGCATGGGGTTCCGTATGGCAAGCGCGTCGCCGCCGCCTCTTGAGAAACTGCCGGCCCTCTGGTGTCGGGAGCCGTCCACGATGCTGTAGGTAACGACCTCGGTAAGGCCCCATCCTACCAGCAGCTCACGGGTCCTTTCCTCCACCCGTTCGTACACGCTCCGCTCGCTCACATGGATACTCAACCGGGTATCGGTCGGGATATTGTCATAACCGTATATGCGGGCCACCTCTTCTATAAGGTCCACCTCCCTGTAAACGTCGCCGCGAAAGCTGGGCACGGTCACGTCAATGACTTCTTTACCGCCCTTTTCCTTTACCTTTACATTAAAGCCCAGCCTCGACAGGATGTCCCTCGCCGTGGCCAAATCTATACTCGCTCCCAACAGGGCGTTAAGCCGGGAAATATTCAGGGAAACGACCGTGTTCTTCGTGCCCTTTGAGCCGATGTCAAACACGTCCTTCGACACCTCACCGCCGGCCAGCTCCTGTATCAACCGGGTAGCCCTCCTCGAAGCCCAGTCCACCCCTTCCGGGTCGACGCCCCTCTCAAAACGATAGGAGGAGTCGGTGGAGAGCACGTACCTCTTGGCGACGCGCCTTACCGCCGATGGCTTGAACCTGGCGGATTCCAGCAGGACGTTTGTGGTCGACTCCCCCACCTCGGTATCCAGACCGCCCATGACACCGGCCAGCGCGACCGGACTTGACCCGTCTGCTATAACAAGCGTCTCCGGGGTGAGGTCGCGCCTGGTTCCGTCGATGGTCTTAATCGCCTCTCCCTTGACGGCACGCCTTACCACAATCTCCCTGCCGGTCAGCTTGTCCAGGTCAAAGGCGTGGAGCGGTTGGCTCGACTCCAGTAGCACGTAGTTGGTAACGTCCACCACGTTGTTTATCGACCTGAGCCCAACGGCTTCAAGGTGTTTTTGCAGCCACGCGGGCGAGGGGCCCACCTTTACTCCACAGATAACCCGCGCCGTATAGTGGGGACAGAGTTCGGAGTCTTCCACCCGGACATCAAAATCTGCCGGCGTACTACCGCCCGCCTTGTAATCCGCCTTGGGAACCCGCACCTTACCGCGGGTTATGGCGGCTACCTCTCTGGCAATCCCCAGGAAACTCAGGCAATCCGGCCTGTTCGAAGTAACCTCCACGTCAAGACAGTGGTCGTCCTGGAAGGGCCTTATCTCCTCCACCACAACGCCTACCTGAGTCAGGGCGTCGGCGAGCCCCTGTGGGGTGAGGTCAAAATCGCAATATTCCTTCAGCCAGTTATAACTTATCTTCATATGATTGTAAGAATCGCGTCAAGACGCACCCCACAAAATAACATATTGTCAATAAAGACCGCCGGGGTGACGACGCTCAAAACTGGGACAAGAACCTCATGTCGTTCTCAAAGAAAAACCTTATGTCGGCTACGCCGTACTTGAGCATGGCCATTCTCTCCACACCCATCCCAAACGCGAAGCCCGTATATTTCTCAGGGTCGTAACCCACCGCCTTGAAGACGTTGGGGTCTACCATGCCGGCGCCGAGTATCTCTATCCATCCGGAGCCGCACGTGGCGCACCCCTTCCCCTTGCAGAGTGAACACGACACCTCCATCTCGGCGGAAGGCTCAGTAAACGGGAAGAACGACGGGCAGAAACGCGTCTGCGTGTCCGGCCCGAAATACGCCTGGGCAAACAACTTCAGCACCCCCTTCAGGTGCCCGAACGTGACGCCCTCATCCACCATCAGGCCCTCTATCTGATGAAACATGAAGGAGTGCGTGGCGTCCACCGTGTCCGGCCTGAAGACCTTGCCGGGGGCGATTATGCGGATAGGCGGCTCTTCATTCTCCATAACCCTTATCTGTACGGTGGATGTCTGGCTCCTCAGCAGGACGTCGTCAGCGCCGGAGACATAAAAGGTGTCAAAATCATCCCTTGACGGGTGGTCCGGCGGGATGTTGAGCGCCTCGAAGTTATAGTATTCAAGCTCCACCTCAGGCCCGTACGCCACCTTGAACCCCATCTGCGCAAAGATGTCCTTTATCTCGTCTATGGTCTGCATAAGCGGGTGCCTGTGGCCAAGCGCGGGCCGTCTGCCGGGCAGCGTCAGGTCCTGTACGGGCGCAGCCGCCCCGGTACCCGGCTCTCCCGCCAACGACTTCTTTACACGTTCGAACCCGGCGGTAATATCCCTCTTGAGCTGGTTCAGAAGACGTCCTGTTTCCGGTCTCTCACCGGCAGGTACCGACGGGAGCCTCGCGAGTAGCTCGCTCAACTGGCCCTTCCTGCCCAGATATTTTATCCGGAACGCCTCCAGCTCATCGGCCGAGGTAATACCCTTCAGCGCGCCTTCGGCCCTGTCTTTCAGCTTTTTAAGTTCCGCCTTCATATCAATCCAAATCTTATGAAAAACACTGCAAATACAGAAAAACAAAGAGATTAAGCCAAGGGCAAATAATATCATAACCCGGTGGATTGTCAAGAAATCTCACTTGTACGGCAACGGTGACCAACTGATGCCCTTTATCGCTTGACACCCGTTTAACGGAGGGGATAAGATGAAAGCCTATCATCAATCACACGACGGGGGGGGTGTCATGTCGCTGGATTTCAAGATAAAGATAGGCGGGGCCGCCGGCCAGGGGATGCAGTCCATCTGCCACATCCTATCCCACGTCTTCGCCCGCGGCGGGTACCACGTATTCTCGGTACAGGACTACCAGTCGCGCATCAGGGGCGGGCACAATACCTCTACCGTGAGGATTCGTGACGAGTACGTAACCGCCATGCCAGGCGGAACGGATATATTAATCGCCCTCAATAAAGAAACCATCGACCTCCACCGTGAAGAGGTACTTAAAGGTGGGGCCGTAATCTACGACGGCGAGAAAATCGACCTCGGCGACCCTTCACAGAAAGAGAATCCGTCGCTTGTGAGCGTACCGCTGGAACGGCTTGCCCATGAAAAAGGGGGCAACAAGGTCTATGTTAATTCGGTGGCGGCGGGAGCGGCGCTTGGTCTGATGCGATACGACTTTCAGCCGATGGCCGGGATGC
>JAUVQR010000219.1 GCA_030598065.1 Planctomycetota bacterium
AATTGTCATTTCAACACAACATAAAGAAAGCCCGGGACTTAGTTCACAAGCCCAAGGCTTATAGATAGTATGGGGTGAGCGAGGGGATTCGAACCCCCGACCCCCAGAGCCACAGTCTGGTGCTCTAACCAACTGAGCTACGCCCACCATGTTGTAATACCAATGCGGGATCTTGTATAGTGTACCGGATACAGCGGGTCTGGAGAGGCCTCGATATTCCGGTAAAACTTAATTCTATCAAGACCATCATAATTGTCAAGCAGTATGGGGGGGCGTGAAATTTGGCGGCGTGCCCTATTAATTGTGGAAGGAATTGTCCTGCCCGGACGGGTTTCCTTGAAGCCTGCCGTGATTTAGCGAAAAGCCGGGCTCAAGACGTCATTGTCCAGGCGGTCCTTGCGCTTGACAGACCGCTTTTTTCCTTTAAACTGAAACTTTCGCGGCGGTAGCTTCATGAGACAAAAATAGGTTCGTTTTCCAACTTTTATTCCAAGTTACGGCCCTGGAAGCTGGTTGTCGGCCTTCAGGGTTTTTTGTTGTGACTTGGAGCGTTCTGGAGTGATGCGATGATTATTGTAATGAAACCGGGTTCTTCCAAGGGAGAACTGGACCACGTCATAAAGACGGTAGAGGGAATGGGGCTGAAGGCCGTGCTGCTGCACGGTACGGAGAGGGACGTTGTCGCATGCCTGGGTGACAAACGCGATATTGCAAAGGACTTCTGGAACGCGTTACCGGGGGTGGAGAATGCGGTCCCGATACTCTCGCCGTACAAGATGGCAAGCCGCGAGGTCCGTCCGGCCACCAGCCAGGTACGGATAGGCCCTCAGTTTGCGCTGGGAGGCAAGACTATAGGGGTGATTGCGGGGCCGTGTGCCGTGGAGAATAAGGAGCAGCTCTTGTCCATTGCCAGGGGAGTCAAGGGGCACGGGGCGGTGGCGTTAAGGGGCGGCGCGTTCAAGCCCAGGACCAGTCCCTATTCATTTCAGGGGCTTGAAGAGGAGGGTCTCAAGTACCTGGCGGAGACCAGAGAAGAGACGGGCCTGCCCGTCGTAACAGAGGTGTTGAGCCCGGAGCACGTCGAGATGGTGGCCAAATACGTGGACGTCCTGCAGATTGGGACCAGGAACATGGGCAATTTCGTCCTGCTCAAGGCGGTGGGAGAGCAGCCGAAGCCGGTTATCCTGAAGAGGGGCATGTCCGCCACGCTGGACGAATTCCTTCTTGCCGCCGAATACATACTGTCCAGTGGCAACAGTAACGTGATTCTTTGCGAGAGGGGCATCCGTACCTTTGAGAACCACACCCGTTTCACGCTGAGCTTGAGCGCGGTGCCACAGTTGAAGAGCCTTACCCATCTGCCGGTGATAGTGGACCCAAGCCACGGCACCGGGAAGCGACACCTGGTCAGCCCGATGTCCAAGGGCGCGGTAGCCGTGGGCGCGGACGGGCTGCTGATAGAGGTGCATATGGACCCCGAGGAGGCCCTGGTCGACGGCGCTCAGACGTTGACTACCGGCGATTTCGGCACACTTATGAAGGAGCTTAAGCCTGTGGCTGAGGCCGTGGGCCGGGACATCTAAGACACTGCAAGGAGTGTACCTATAATGGTAGAAATAAGACCGTCCCACCGTGTGTCGTCCATCTCAGCCTATGCCTTTGCAGAGGTGGACGCACAGGTGGCGAAGCTGAAGGCGCAGGGTATCGACCCGATAGATTTCGGCGTCGGTGACCCGACCACTCCCACACCAATGGTGGTGAGACAGGTAACTCAGATGGCCATCGACATCAGGAAGAGCGCCGGATACCCCAGTTATATTGGTTGCAAGGAGTACCGCGCCGCCATAAGCGAATGGACGCAAAAGAGGTTCGGTATCGCTGTAGACCCGGATACGGAGGTCGCTTCCACATTGGGGTCCAAGGAGGGGATATTTAACTTCCCGGAGGGCTTCGTTGACCAGGGAGACTACGTGATAATCCCGACGCCGGGATATCCCCCCTACGCCAGAGGGACGCTGTTTGCGGAGGGGATACCGTACTTCGTACCCTTATTACCGGAGAACCACTACCTGCCCGACCTTGACGCAATCCCCAGGAAGGTGCTTAAGGGGGCCAAGATTATGTGGATAAATTATCCCAACAACCCCAGCGGCGTGAACGCGCCGTTAAGGTTCCTTGAAGAGGTGATGGCCTTCGGCCACAGGCACAATATAATAATTGCCGCTGACGAGGCATATACTGAGATTTACTTCGGTGAGGACCGGCCGCACAGCATACTGGAGATAACCAAGGAAGGCGTGATAGTCTTCCAGTCACTCTCCAAGCGCAGCGCCATGACGTGCTACAGGGTGGGCTGGGTCGCCGGTGACCGGCGGATTGTTGACATATTTAAAAAAGTGAAGACGAACGTAGACTCCGGTTCGGCCACATTTATTCAAGACGGCGCCATAGCCGCCCTGGAGGACGAGGACCACGTGACGGCCCTGCGGAACGAATACAGGGAGAAGAGAGACATACTCGTTGACGCCATGGTCCATGCCGGGCTCCCCGAATGCAGGCCCGATGCGACGCTCTATATATGGCAGAGGGTGCCGGAGGGGATGAGTTCTCTGGAGTTTGCGACAAAGCTGCTGGACCCCGAAGTGGCCATCGTGACCACGCCGGGCGAATGGATTAGCGACCAGACCGCGTCCGGCCACAACCCGGGCGACGGCTTTGTCCGCTTCGCCATGGTGCCCGATATAGAGAAGACAAAAGAGGCCGCCGATAAACTGAAGAACCTGAAGCTGTGACGTGCAAGCTAACGTAGGGATAGTCCTTATCCCTGGAAAGGGCTAGTGGGTGCCGCAGGGTTTCAGCCCTGCGATGCAAATCTGTAGCTGCTCCATTTATGGGGCGTTGTCTACCTGAAACGTTTTCAGCATGTAGGGGAAATTCATGACTTGCCCCTACCGCCTCTTCTTGCCGAGCACCCTGACCCATCTGGCGGCGGCCTTTATCTCCTCCGGCGTGAGTTCCTTCCTCCAGCCGGGCATGTTCCTGGTGCCGTAGGTTATCGCCTTGATAATCCGTTCGTCCGTAACCGACACCTGCCAGAAGCGGCTCGAGAAAGTGGGTGTACCCAGTCTCTGTCCCCTCTTTGTTGGTTTGCCGAACTTGCCGTGGCACTTGGCGCAGTTGTTGT
>JAUVQR010000169.1 GCA_030598065.1 Planctomycetota bacterium
CCTCGGCAAGGATGTCTATAATCTTGCCCTTACCCTCATCTCCCCACTGGAGACCGACCACACAAACATTGGACATCTAATTAGCCTGCTCAAACGTTGTAACGTTTAATGATGTAAACCCTTACAGGATACCGTATTACAAGCTTTGATTATAGAACAACTACTTTTGCTTGTCAATAATAAACGTGCTTGGCATTTCCTTCTTAGCTTTTCATTTAAGGAAAATTGGGGGGAGGCAAAAGACCGGGGCGTATGATATCACAGACAAACAAGCCGGCGACGGCCTCCGGCAAAAAGGGTAAAGTGCCCGGTGGCTGAAGGACTGAATGGAAACGGCGCCTAAGAGGCGCAAATAATTTCTGCGGGACGGTGCGGAACTGGATATACTTCTACGGCAGTTCAGGTCACGACAAGTTCTATTTTTTTTGGGTCGCCCTCCCCAAGACCAAGCCGGGCTGCAGTGCGTATGTACTTTGGTTCCCGTTTGGCCTGCTCCAATGACGGCAGCCCAGCCGCTTTTCTCTCCTCTTCAATGATGTTAGCGCCGACACGGTCCATGGCCACCGGGTCCCTGCTCATCAGTATGCCTCCGAACGGCCAGGACCACTGCCGCTTGAACGCCGGGCCACCGTTGTACTGGGCCACAAGGGCGTCGCAAACGATGAGTCTTGATTTATTCCTTATGTAAGGGTGGGTATTCAGTTCCGCTATATAAGGGTCACAGTTATTGTCGTGGTATTTGTTGGGGTTATGGATTATGCCGTAATAATTCTTCATTGCCACCGAGACGCCTGAGAGGTCATGGTCCTTAAGAATAGGCACGTTTATAATGGTGTCGCAGAAGCGGGAGGCTATCCTGCTGAAGCAGCTACCGACGCTTCCGGCGGTCTGAGGCTGCGGCTCATATCCGCCGCCGGCAAGTGCGTCAGTACCAAAGCACTTTAGCCCGCCACTCTTTCTTACCTTAAATCCGGCCTCTTTAAGCTCCCTGCTGGTTCTATCAAATAAGACGATGTTATTGTCCTTCACGCCTGCCGACTTCAGACCGTCTACGATTGCCTCCACCAGCTCAATGTGAGGCGAGAACGACTTCTTGCCCAGGCAGTTGAGCTTTATCCCTACCTTTTCATTGGGCTTGAACAGCGTTGACCAGGCCTCGGGCGCGGTAGATGCGCCCGTAATTCTCATCATGCCGTCTTCAACCGCCATCCGCACCAGCGCACCATTTGCCTTCCCGTCGCCGTCCAGAAAACTGTCGTTGCGGCTCAATATTACCTTCGGTTCCGGCAGTGCGGCCGCCTCTGCGGCCCAGAGGGCCTCGGCCCGTATACCGCCGGACAGAATTGACGGCACAGAGCAGGCAAGCCCCAGGCCAAGCGCCTCCCGCAAGAATTCCCTTCTCGTCCTGTCACAATTCAAGAGAAACCGTCCCTCTTTTTTGGTCCATTCACCTGTTGCGCCATTAATAAAAAAACAGCGGCCACAAAGAACATTATAGGTACGCGTGTATACAATGTCAACAAAACCGCCTTAATACGCCGACGGATTCGATTTATATTGACCGTGCTGAAGGTTCCTGTTAGAATCCCCAAAACACGGACTTTTCTCCTGAGGACAACAACCAGCCGTGAGGCAAATCGTCTACCTTGTCAGCTTATTTCTGTTATGCGGGTGCGGTGGATACACTGGCGATATCGACGTCATTGACGAGTTGAAACACCCGACCAAGTTCCCTGACATCTACCAGCCTGACGTACTGGACATTGATAATCTGATAGCAAAGCACCCGCTGGGCAAGGGTGAGAAGATAAAGCTTGTGAGTGTGGGGGAGACGAAGTACGCCAGCATCCAGATGATGACGATGCGGACGGGTATTGTGGTGCCGACCCATTACCACAAGCATCACGACGTGCTGATACACACAAAGAAAGGAGGGGCCATAGTAATACTGGAGGGAACCCATTATTACGTTACGCCGGGAGATTTGGTCCTTGTGCCCCGGAAGACCTGGCACAAGCTTATAAATACCGGCAAGGACGACTTTGTATCAATAAACGTATTTTACCCGTACTACGACGGCGAAGACATAAAGTTTGTGAAGGAACAAAAGAAGCGGGGGAAAAAGAGAGAGATGCAGCTTCAACCTGCACAGGCACCTCAACAGACACAGGGACATAGCCATTAATGCGAATATTGCTTACCAACGATGACGGGATATACGCGGCAGGGATAATCGCCATGAAAAAGGCCCTGGACGCGATTGGGGACGTGGTGGTTGTCGCCCCCGACGGAGAGCGCAGCGGCGCAAGCCATTCGATAACCTGGGTCCACCCCCTCAGGGTGCGCAAGGTGTATATGGAAAATGAGCTGTTCGGCTATGCAGTTAGCGGTTCACCCGCGGATTGCGTGAAAATGGCCGTTATGGAACTGATGCAAGAACCGCCCGATATCCTCGTCGCCGGAATAAACATGGGGGCAAACGTGGGCATACACGTGCTATACTCCGGCACCGTCGCCGCCGCAATCGAGGGGTCCATACTAGGTATCCCGTCGATGGCGGTATCCATCGACGTCTCAGGATATGCCGACCTTGAGTACGCGGCAATCATCGGAAGGGATGTGGCAAAACAGGTGCAGAAACATAAGCTCCCGAAGTGCACACTGATAAACGTCAACGTCCCCACTCTAAAGAGGGAAGAGATAAAGGGGGTCAAACTTACGGGTCAGTGCACACGCGGATTCGAGGAAAGCGTTGACAGGAGAAAAGACCCGGGTGGCAGCACATACTACTGGCTGGCGGGGGGCTTCGAGGTCGCCGTGGAAGAAGCGGGAACCGACATAGAGGCCGTCCACAACGGTTACATATCCATTACGCCCCTTCGCTACGACCTGACCGACAACGACCTGCTCAAGCGTCTGGGCTCATGGGACTGGAAGGACGTGGAAGAAGGCGTCTGTAAGACGAAGAGCGTAACCGAATAACACTTTCTGCGGGAACGGGTCTTCCATAACAGGCCGGACGCCTATTCACTCTATATAAGACCGCGACTTAACCGGGTCTACAAGTTCCGTTTATTGAACGGCAGGGGTAGTAGTTCTGAGAGTTTCAATTTCTTCTCGCCTCCGGGATTCGCAAGTATTATGACCAATTCTCCGCAAAACTCCGACAGCACCTGCCTGCACGCCCCGCAGGGCGGCGTCAAATCCTTTGCCTCTGTAAATATGGCCAATGCCGCGAAATCACACTCGCCTTCCGAGACGGCGTTAAAGACGGCTACCCGTTCGGCGCATATTGTAAGACCGTACGAGCAGCTCTCGATATTACAGCCCTGAAAGACTCTGCCGGAGCTTGTCCGGACGGCGGCGCCCACGGCAAAACGGCTGTACGGGCTGTAAGAATTTCCCCTTGCCTCACGGGCCTTCTTCACCAGCTCCTTCATGTCTTCGTCGATTACTTTACGCGCCAATAGTTTAACCTGCCATGTGATGGTCTAAAGGCCTTCCAATGAGATTATCGTCTCCCTGAGCAGCCCAACGGTCTTAGTCTTCGTCTCTGCCCGTTCCATCACGGCGTGCACCTCTGTCGCCGTTATCTCCTGCGACCCAAGGCCGGCGGCCTTGTTGGTTATACAGGAGAGTCCGCATACCCTCACGCCCGCCTGCCTCGCCGCAATGACGTCTATCACCGTTGACATGCCCACGGCGTCCGCGCCCAGCGTCCTGAACATGGCAATCTCAGCCGGCGTCTCAAACGTTGGCCCGCACACGCCGACATAAACGCCTTTTTTTATCCCTATCCCTAGCCTTCCCGCCACCGCTGTCGCCGCCTCTATCAAGGCGGGGTCATATGCCGTAGTCATGTCCGGAAATCTTTCACCGATCCTGGCGTCGTCCATACCCACCAGCGGATCGTGCAGCGTCATGTTTATCTGGTCCGTAATCAACATAAGGTCGCCCGCGCCAAAGTCCGTGTTGATGCCCCCGGCCGCGTTTGTCACGAATATTACGTTTATCCCCAACATGCACAAGACCCTTACGGGATAGGCCACTTCCTGCGCCGAAAACCCTTCATATAGATGAAACCTCTCGTTCAGACAGGCTATGTAAACCCCTCCGAGCCTGCCCGCTATCAGGCTTCCTCCCTTTTTTGCGCCTTCGGACCGCTGAGGCAGCAGGTTGGGAACGCGGGCGTATTCAATCCCGACGCGTGAGTCCAGCTCATCCGTAAAGCCCTGCCACCCTGTACCC
>JAUVQR010000067.1 GCA_030598065.1 Planctomycetota bacterium
CAGGGCGCCTAGCCCCTGGATGGCGTCCACTACAAATATTATGTCGTTTTCCCTGCAGAGCTCGCCAATGCGTTTGAGGTCGTTCCTGAAGCCGCTGGTAAATTCAACAAAACTTACCGAAATCACCCTGGTCTGTTCGTCCACGGCCTTCTCAATCTTCTCACAAGATATCCGGCCCTCTTCGTCTTCCGGAACCGACTTCACCTTCACCCACCTGTCCCTGAGGTTCGTCCACGGATACACGTTGGCCGGAAATTCCACGTCCGTTATGATTACGTTATCGTTTATACTCCACTCAACTCCGTTTGCGACAAACGAAATCCCCTCGCTGGTGTTCTTTACAAAGGCAATCTCCGACGGGTCGGCGTTAAGAAGCCGCGCGACCGAGACCCGTGTCTTATGCACGTCCTCTACCCACCAGTCTTCGTTCACGCCGCCGCATTTTGACATGTTTTCCACGAAATTGGTCATGTAGTTTACCGCGCGGTCGGTAAGCGGGCCTATGCAGGCGTTGTCAAGATACCTGTATTCCTTCGTGACCGGAAACTCTTTGCGTAGCTTTTTGACGTCCATGTTTCTTCTCGTCCTTGCTTGCCTTTTTGTCAGTGTCTGCGACAGCACTAACGCAGCAGCGGGTTAGATCTCTTCCCCTCAGACTCGAACAACCTTGCTATCTCGTCCACCTCAAAGGCGGGAAGTTCTTTTTCCTCCCCGTCTTCTATCATCTTAAATCCCTTGTCGCCCTCTATAAGCGAACCTATGACCCTTGCCCGGACGCCCGCCTCTTTCAACGCCCCGAGCACGCACCCCGAATCCTCCGGCGCGACGGCAACCAGAAGGGCGCCTGATGATATCATACCCAGCGGGTCAATGCCATAGTGTGAACACAGCGCCGCCGTCTCAGGGTAACAGTGGATGCCGGACCTCTCGATAGTGGCCCCAAGTTTTTTCATGCCCATGCCCGCCATCTCCATAACGCCGGTTGAGAGCCCCCCCTCGGTGAGGTCGTGCATCGCACGCGCCCTGCCGGTGCCTGCGGCGATAGACGCTTCTTTCACTATGCTGATGCCCGGCTCGTAGAGGAACCGCCTCGCACGTTCAACAAATTCACTGCCGTAGCGGCCTTCCAGCTCCTCCGCCCGCTCCCACGCCAGTATGGCCGTGCCCTCAATGCCGATGCCCTTTGTCATTATAATGTCGTCACCCGCTCTGACGTCGGTCTTTCTCACCAACTTGTCTTTGTGAACCTCTCCCAGCATCTGGCCGACCACCATCGGCCTCTCAAGCCCCGCGGTTATCTCGGTGTGGCCGCCGCAAACGGTGATGCCCAGCTCCTTTGCGGCATTCGATATGTCGCCAAAAATTTCTGTCGCCATGGCCTCACTGGCCTTACCCTCCGGCAAGAACACCGTGGCCAGAAACCATCTCGGCACGGCGCCCATGGTCGCGACGTCGTTGGCGTTTACGTTGACGGCATACCACCCTATACGCTCGGCCGCGAACGTGATGGGGTCTGTCTTAGCGACCAGGTAAGTGTCCTTGCTTCCGACGTCTATGACCGCGGCATCCTCGCCGACCCTTGGCCCTATAACGACCCCTGAGTCCTCGGCGCAATAGTTCTTGTCCAGAAGCTCTTTGAGGAGACGGCCGGGCAATTTACCCACGGGAAGATGTCGCTTCTTCTTCATGCGAGAGGCCCCTTAAAACGGGGGAGCGTCAGACGGGTCTTCAACGATGAACTTGCCCCGCTTGTGTTTGTACTTATCTTTGTACTTAGGGTCGTTAAGTTCGGCCACCCGCGCTATATATTCCTCGATGGTGATGCTGGTCTGCCAGTGGCCCTTGTATTTGGCGAGTGAGGTCATGCCGACAAAGAAGCCTATTATGACAAAGGCGTATATCCAGTAGCGCACGTCCCACCTCCTGCCGGCCACCTTCATCTCCAGCGCGCCGGACGAGGGGCAGACCTTGATGCAGTCGTAGCAGTGCCAGCACTCGGGCGACGTTACCACCTGTGTATGCATGACGTCCAGCAGCACCGGACATGCCTCGGTGCACGCGCCGCAGTCTATGCACTTCCCGGTGTTCCTGACCACCCTCAGGCTGAGCGGGTTATTGTACCACAACAGGCCCAGGAAGGCGCCGTACGGGCACAGATAGCGGCACCAGAAGTTCTTGGTGACAAAAGACAGGCCCACCAGCACGCCGAGCGTTATCAGCGTAGGCCTGTCTATATTCAGAAAAAACTGCATCATCTGTACGTCCGCCACCCGTATGTACGGCACGTGCTTGTAGAACGTCTCCGCGAGGAACGAGGAATCGAACTTTATCAGTATCTGGCAAATGAAAAATAACAGTATCAGGTACTTCAGGCCCCTCAGAAACCAGTCGAGTGGTGTAGGCAGCCTGAAATTCCTGCCCAGCACCTTATCGCCTGCGCGCCACAGCCACTCAGAGAAGGTCCCCACCGGGCACATCCAGCTGCAAAAGCCCCTGCCGAACAGAAAGGCGGAAAGAAGTATGGTGGAGAGTATTACAAAACCAGCCGGGTGTATGGAGTCTATGCTGCCGGTGACCATGAAATACTTTATACCCATCAGCGCCCCTATCGGCAAAAAGGCCTCGATTCCGGGCGGTCTTTCCACGAACTCGGTGGTCCCGCCCGATTCGCAGTACAGGATGAAGAGGTAGAACTTGTAGCCGATGAGAATGACCACCAGCAAGAAAGACAGCTGCACTATCCAGCGCGCCCTCTGGGAATTCAGCTCCCAGTGCCATATGTCTAAGACCTTTTTCAGCAAATTTTCTCCCTCAACCTCCCTCAACTCCCCTCAATGACTCCATGAACGGTTTTCGCTGTATAGTACAAGACCTCCGGAAAACGCACAATGCCGTCATTGCGAGGAGCGGAAGTGACGAAGCAATCTCATGTTCTCCAGTGAAATCGCCTGCGAGATTGCTTCGCCCGCATGAGGCGGACTCGCAATGACAATACAGATATTACTGTGCATTTTGCAGACGTCTCAGCACAAACTTCAAGTATAAAGTAAAGTTCCAAGCTGCGTCAAGTGCCGGTATGCGAATGTACTGTTGAAGCCCGTGTTGTATTTTTAATTTGACCGCTACCGGGGGACGGGCTATAATGCCTTTTTGATGTCCGTTACCCATAACTCTTTATAAATACAAACGATAGAACAATGACAAAGCGGCGGCGATCAAGGCCCGTACAGGTGGGCGATGTGCAGATAGGGGGCGATGCCCCCGTGACCCTGCAGTCCATGACAAAGACCCATACCACCGACGTAAAGGCCACCGTAGAGCAGATAAAAGAGCTGGAAGATATCGGCTGTGAGATAATCAGAGCGGCCGTACCCACCAGAGAGGCCGCAGGTTGTCTGGGCGAAATCAAGAAACAGATACAAATCCCGCTTGTGGCCGACATCCACTTCAGCCACCGCATGGCGCTGGACGCCATAGAGCAGGGCGTGGACAAGATACGCATCAACCCCGGCAACATGAAGGACAGGGGCAAGGTGGAAGAGGTGGTGCGCGCCGCGAAGGACAAAGGGGTCGCCATCAGGATAGGCGTCAACTCAGGTTCGATAAGAGACCGCGGCCAGGAGGACGTCCCCATGGCCGACCTCATGGTGGACGCGATACTCAGGTACTGCGAACACTTTGAATCTCTCGGCTTCAGGGACATCGTACTGTCGCTCAAGGCCTCCGACGTGCCGACCACGATGGACGCCTACAGGCGCGTCGCAAAGGAGTGTGACTACCCGCTCCATCTCGGTATTACCGCGGCGGGCCCGGCGGCTACCTCAATTATGAAATCGGCTATCGGCATCGGGGGGTTACTCTCGGAGGGAATCGGCGACACGCTGCGCGTCAGCATCACCGGACACCCGACGGAGGAGATAAAGGCCGGCAAGTCCATTCTTGAGGCCCTTAGGCTGAGGGAGGTCGAGGGCTGGGAGCTTATCTCATGCCCCATGTGCGGCCGTTGCGAGATAGACCTTGAGTCCATCGTGGAAGAGGTCAGGTCGAAGCTGCCTCCGGAGAAGCGCGGTCTCCAGATAGCCATTATGGGCTGTGCGGTCAACGGCCCCGGTGAGGCGCAGGAGTGCGACCTCGGCATAGCCGGCGGCCACGGCTTCGGGCTTTTATTTAAAAGGGGCGAGATGGTGCGCAAGATCCCCGAATCCGAGATGGTCTCCCAACTGCTGAAAGAACTCGATGAAATGTCCGCCCCGACCAACGGCGGTTCCGGCAAGTAATGAAAAATATCGCTATCCTCGGCTCTACCGGCTCTATAGGCAAGAACGCCCTTGACGTAATCCGCCACCTGGGTGCGGACTATTCGGCAACGGCCCTGACCTCCAACAGGAGTTGGGAGACGCTGGCCCAACAGGCGGAGGAGTTCCACCCCAGGCGGGTCGCCATGGTGGACGGAGAGGGCTGCAGGCAGCTAAAGGAGAGGCTTTCAGGCAACTCAGTAGAGGTCCTGAGCGGGGAAGAGTCTATCGAAGAGATAGTTGCAGACGATGACGTTGACCTTGTGCTCTCGGCCATTGTAGGCGCGGCGGCGTTGCCGGCGACACTCAAGGCCATCGCGCACAAAAAGGACCTGGCACTGGCCAACAAAGAGGCCCTGGTGATGGCCGGTGAGATAGTGACCTCCAAGGCCAGGGAAAATGGCGTCTCGCTTATCCCCGTAGACAGTGAACACTCCGCAATATTCCAGTCATTGGCCGCCGGGAAGCGCAGCGAGCTTCGCAGGATTATCCTGACCGCGTCAGGGGGCGCGTTCCGCGACTATCCGGCCGACAAACTGGACGGGGTCACGCCGGAACAGGCCCTTGACCACCCTACCTGGAAGATGGGCAAGAAGATTACCATAGACTCCGCCACACTGATGAACAAGGCCCTTGAGATTGTAGAGGCCAGGTGGCTCTTTGACCTCAAGGCGGAAGAGATAGAGGTGGTGATACACCACCAGTCCATAATACACTCGATGGTCGAGTTCCAGGACGGCTCTGTGATAGCCCAGATGGGACTTCCGGACATGAAGCTGCCGATACAGTACGCGCTGACATATCCCGAACGCCTCCCGGCACATGAGGATACCGAATACCTTAACCTGGCAAAGGTGGACAAGCTGACGTTCGACCAACCTGACCTGCACAGATTCCCCGCGCTCAGACTGGGCTTCTGGGCCGCAAGCGACGGGGGGACACTACCGGCCGTCATGAACGCGGCTAACGAGGTGGCGGTGCAGGCGTTTTTGGAGGATAAACTTAAATTTACCGGTATAATAAGAATTGTCGAAGAGGTTATGCATAAACACACAAAGAAGAATCAGCCCAGCCTGGATGACATCATGACGTCAGACCGCTGGGCGCGAGAAGAGGCCGGGAATGCCATTCGCTGAGGTTTCAGGCAACATTCTGCTGGTGATAGCCGGGATAGGCTCGTTGATATTTATCCATGAGCTGGGCCACTTCCTGGTCGCCAAGAAGATAGGCGCCAAGGTGCACGTGTTTTCGCTCGGTTTCGGTATGCCGCTTATAAAGCGTACCTGGGGCGAGACGGAGTACAGGCTGTCCATAGTGCCCCTTGGCGGTTACGTGAAGCTGGCGGGAGAACACCCGCAGGACGGCGTCACCATGGAGGAGACGGATTTTATGGCGAAGCCGCCGTCTCAGAGGGCGCTGGTGCTGATAGCCGGCGTGGCCATGAACGCCCTGTTCGCCTTCCTGGTCTTCATCATCGCGTTCCGTATCGGCGTGCCCTTTATAACCTCCGAGATAGGGCTTGTGGCGCCGGGGTGGCCCGCCTGGGAGGCCGGACTCCAGCCCGGAGACAACATCATTGAAATCGGCGGCACAAGGGACCCGGACTTTGAGGACATCTTCACGGCGGTCGCGCTCAGCGGCGGCACCGATATCCCGGTCACGGTAGAGAGAGACGGCAAGGCCCTCCATTTTAACGTCCGCCCCAAGTATGACACTGAGCACGGCATACAGCGCATTGGCATCGCCCCGGCCACCACCCGGGTGGTTGGGCAGCTCATTAAATACAAAGACGGCGCCCCGGCCATGGACGCGGGGATCGAGATAGGCGACACGATTATCGCCATAAACGGCGAGACTATAGAACGCGGTGAACAGATTACGGCGATAGAGGTACAGAGCCCCGATAAGGAACTAACCATTACCGCCATGAGAGACGGCAAGGAATTGGAGTTCAAGGTCACCCCGCTTGCCGCCAACCGCTGGATGATGGGCGTCTCGTGCGCCACCACAAGGATACAGGCCGTCAGGGCCGGCAGCCTGGCCGCAGAGGCCGGACTTAAAAAAGGAGATGAGATACTCGCCGTAAACGATACTGAGGTATCGGGCTGGCTGGCCGCTACCGAATTGATACCGTCCGCGGTAGGAGAAGATATACGCCTTAAGATACAGAGGGGCGAAGAGGTTGAGGTGCTCAACCTGTCCCTGGCGTCGGCCGAGGGCAGAGACCGCTTCCTCAGCGGTGTGGCTCCCGCGCTGGGCCTACGTGTGGACAGGGTGATAGACGACTTCCCCGCGGCAAAGATAGGGATGAAACCGGGCGACGAGATAGTCTACCTGGACGGCACCACGCCCCAGGCATGGGAAGACCTCCTGGGCATCATACTCGGCAGCAACGGCAGGGAAATGACGGTAAAGTGGCTGAGGGGCGGAAAGACGCTGACAGGAAAATTCCGCCCTATCCAGGACGAGAAGAGCGCCATGGGGCGAATGGGCCTTATACCCAGGGAAAAGAGGGTGCTAAAACAGTACGACCTGCTGGGCTCCTGCCGGATGGGTTCCTACAAGGCCGTCGTTATGGTCAAGAGGATATACCTCACAATAACTGGCCTGTTTACCCAGAAGGTGTCCTCCGAGACGGTCGGGGGGATAATCTTGATAGCGCAGGCGTCTTATGAATCGGCGAAGGTCGGGGTTGGGAAACTCCTGTACTTCATGGGTATAATCAGCCTGCAGCTCGCCATACTCAACCTGCTTCCCATACCGGTCCTTGACGGCGGACATCTGCTGTTCCTTGGGATTGAGAAGCTGAAGGGCTCGCCTGTGAGCGAGCGTACTATGGTGGTGGCAAACTACATCGGGCTGGTCCTTATACTCGGCCTGTTCGTGTTCGCCACGCGCAATGACGTCATCCGCCTGTTTATGACGGGGAATTAGTCGCCGCAACTCATGCCTGTGCCTGTGCCTCCGCTTCCGTTTCCGCTTCTGTGGTCAAACGGTTCAGGGTCTTTTCCAACTCATCCCTGTAACTCTCCAGCTCTTCGTC
>JAUVQR010000098.1 GCA_030598065.1 Planctomycetota bacterium
GAAGGCAATACGAATTTTATCCGCCTCGTCTCCGTCTGCCTCGTGGGCATGCGGACTGTTCGCCAAGTGCGGACAAGAATGAGACGAATAGCCACCCCTCACCTATGGCGAGGCGGATATTCTTCCTTTCCCGCTCATTCTTGTGGGGAGGAAATATAAGCCGAAAAAGGCTGAATGTCAAGAAGAAAAATTTGCCGGGGAGGGCCCGGATAAGGCGTGGATTCTATAACGTATTATCATTAAACAGCTTATAGGGGATACAATTCCGCCTCGTCTCCGTCTGTCTCGTGGACAGTCGGACTGTTCGCCAAGCGCGGACAAGAATGAGACGAATAGCCACCCCTCACCTATGGCGAGGCGGAATTATATCCCTTTTTAATGCTTCCCGTACTCTAAGGGCGTGCCCTTTCTGGTCGATAGTATATAGGCCTCCAGCTCCTTCATTTCCTTGCCGCTTTCATCGAGTTTTTGGCCCTCCAACGGGTTTTCAATGCACCAGTTAATCATTTCTCTGAGTAAGACGGCCTTCTTGAGCTGTGTCTGAAACTTGGGATACGTTTCAGGATGGGTGTTAGAGCCGTCGGGATGGCACATATCGCAAGAAATGCCGTTGGTGCCCAACTTGGGGGAATGGTAGAGCTTGTAGCCCTTTTTTATCATCCTGTCCACCTCCGACTGGAAGGTATTTTCCTCCCGGGGTGTATGGGGGGTTCCCTTGTGGGCAAGGAGCTTCGACGTCTTGAGCTCTTCATAAGCTACCAGCATGGTACTGGCTACCTTCTGAGCGATATCCCTCGGCATGGGCTCTCCGGGTTCAACTCCCTCTACCGCGATTATGACCTTGGTCTTGCCGTCACACAACCTGAACAGCCGCGCCCCCTTTGCGGTGGGCGGAAGGTATTTGGTGCATGACATGGTCCCGAGGTATTTTACGTTCGTCTGTGCGTTGTCTATGCCGGCCTTGGCTTCATTCAGGCCGGAGAGGAGCAACAGTGATACCGTTGTTAATAGAGATATATAGCTGGATTTCATGGTAAGACCTCCTGAAGGCCTGAAGATCCGAAAAATGTCTCGTTTTAGAACCCTCTAATAGGACGGTCCCGGCTCAAACGTGCCAAGGGCTTGGGTCATCCACAACCTTGGTATTTCCTCGTACGTTATAAGCCGTGGCTTACGTGCCCAAAGGTTGTACGTGGTATTCACCTGTCCGCTTGAGAGTACGTCAAAAGTGCCGTCTCCACAACCGTCAAACTGGTCGAACGGGTCTGCCCTGTCCATCTGGATGGTAAGTTTCGGGACGCCCCTGGGTGCGTAGGGCCATGGCCAAGCCGTGGATAGCATGCCGTGGAAGGTTATGTTGCCGATCTGGTTGAGCAGGACCTGGTGCGTGTGTCCGTGCACTACCGTTACGGCGTCAAACCTGGATAGGATTTCCTGGACCTGTTCTGCGTCGTCCGTCCAGAAGTTCCACGGTTTGTAGTACTTATAGAGTGGAGAGTGGGAGAAGACTATCACGGATGTCGAGCTGTCAATCTTTGAAAGGTCTTCTTTCAACCACTCCCTTTGCTCCTTACCTACCGTAAACGACCTGCCGTTGGGGTTGTCGAGCTGGGCCATGAAGAGCATCCTCTCCATAGGCGTCATCTTGGGCTTGGTCCAGTAGTCCTCGACTATCACGCTGTTCAGCACCACGAAGTGGACCCCCTTATGGTCAAAGGAGTAGATGTCCTTGCCGAACAGTTCTCTCCACTTCTTTCCCATATCGAAGTACCAATCGTGTTCTCCCACCATCATCTTGACGGGCGCCTTGAGTTGGCTCAGGATCTGGTTGCCCAGTTCCAGCTCTCCCGGCAGGCCGAGTTGTGCCAGGTCTCCTCCATACAGGATAAAGTCCGGCTGCGGGTCGAGGCTGTTCATGTCGTTTATGCCCTTTTCAAGCGACCTGACAAACCGTTCATTGACCTTTCTTTCGTAGAGGTGAGAGTCTGAAACGTATGCGAAGGTAAAAGGATTTCCCTCCTCGTGCGCGGCGGCCTCCATCTTGAATAGACCGATACTACCGAGTGCCGTCGTTGAGACTGCAACCTTTAAGAAATCGCGGCGTGTTATTGAAGAGCTTCTTTGTACTCTTCTGGTTTTCATGGGATTTGACCCTCCTAAAAAGACAAAAGTATGAAGGGTAGTTAGATATGCTGATACAGGCCCGTATTACGCAACCGGCTCTACCTCCCAATTCTCGTTGACCCAGGCGTGTCTTGTCGTACCATGCTTTACGTCGTTATTTCGTTGATTTTACCAGTTGGTCAATGTTGCTGCTGGTCAATGACTTCATAAACTCTACGAGCGCCTTCTTTTCCTCTTCGGTCAGATTCAGGGGTCTTATCTCTCCTGAGAGAAAGGGGTTAGGGTTCCCTCCCCTGTCGTAGAATTCTACCACGTCTTCCAGCGTCTGCTCGCTGCCATCATGCATGTACGGTGCGGTAAGGGCGATGTCCCGCAGGGTGGGCGTCTTGAAGGCCCCCCTGTCCTTTTCTTCCTTTGTCACGTCATATCTTCCCAGGTCGGGGTCAGGTTTGTCCATGCCGACGCCAAGATTATGGAACTTGTTGTCGGTGAAGAGGGCGTAGCTCCCCACAAACTCGTGGCACGTTATGCAGCGGCCCTTTTCTTCAAATACTGCAAGCCCTTTTTTCGCCTCATCGCTGAGGGCATTCTCGTCGCCTGCGTACATGAACCGGTCAAACGGCGAGTTTCCGGAGAGAAGCGTCCTCTCGAACGAGGCTATGGCCCGTGCGATGTTGTCTATAGTAATCTCTTCGCCGAAGGCGTCCTGGAAAGCCTGTTGGTACTCCTTTATTCCCCTGAATTTCTCGACAACCGCATCGTGCGACGGCATCCCCATCTCGACCGGGTTTATCATGGGCCCCTTCGCCTGTTCCTCAAGCGATGGCGCACGGCCGTCCCAGAACTGTAGGTCATAGTTGGCCGCGTTCAGCGTGGTGGGCGCGCTCCTGACGCCCTTCTGTCCGTCTATGCCGGTGGACACGGGCGCTGCGTCAGCAAAGCCTTTACCGGGGTCGTGACAGGTTGCGCAACTTATTGTGTTGTCGGCGGAGAGGCGCTTGTCAAAATACAGCTTTTTGCCCAGGGCTACCTTTTCAGGCGTGACGGGGTTGTCCTCCGGGATGATGGGTTCGGGTACTCCAAGCGGAGGCGGGTAATCCTGTGCCGAGAGGGTGTTTGATGAGAGAAGCAGGAAAAAAGAGATGCAGGTTAAAAAGAACCTGGTTGTGTAAACTGTCATGGCCTCCTCTCCAGCAATAACAAACCTTACTATACATCTTAGTACCGGAAAAAGCAATTTTTTCTAGGAGCCGGGTATGTCGCTTGACGTAAGCGACTTCATGAACTCGACCAACGCTGCCTTTTCATTGTCGCTCAGTTTGAGCGGCATCATTCCCCCGTCAAGGTTGGGGTTCGGGTGGCCTCCCTTGTCGTAGAACTCAACGACTTCTTCCAGCGTCTTATCGCTGCCGTCGTGCATGTACGGGGCGGTAAGGGCTATGTTGCGCAGGCTGGGCGTCTTGAAGGCGCCCTTGTCCTGTTCCCTACCCGTCACCTCGTAACGGCCCAGGTCAGGCTTTTCATTGCCGGTATCAAAGCCAACTCCCAGGTTGTGGAAGTTGTTGTCGGTGAAGAGCGCGTGACTGGCGGTAAACTGGTGGCAGGTGACACAGCGGGCCTTCCCCACAAACAGGCCCATCCCGGCCATTGCCTGTTCGCTTATGGCGTCTTCCTCTCCGGCATAGCGGAAGCGGTCGAACGGCGAATTACCGGACAGTAGCGTCCGCTCGTATGCCGCTATGGCCTTGGCGACGTTGTCCATAGTTATCTCACCGCCGAAGACCGCTTGAAACCTCTTCTTGTAGTCCTCTATACCCTTCAGCTTATCCACCAGGAATTGATGGGAAGGCATTCCCATCTCTATAGGGTTAGCTGGAGGCCCTTTTGCCTGTTCTTCCAGTGTTGGCGCGCGCCCGTCCCAGAACTGGGTGTCCATGTAGGCCGCGTTTACGCTCGGCGGTGCGCTGCGGCCCCCCTTCTGGCCCTTTATGCCTGTGGATACGGCCCCTCCGTCCGTGCCGGCAAGCCGCAGGTCGTGGCAGGTAGCACAGCTTACCGTGTCGTCGAACGACAGGCGCTTGTCAAAGTAGAGCTTTTCGCCAAGGGCAATCTTCTCCGGGGTCATCAGGTTATCTGCCGGTATCACCAGGTCGGGAAGCCCCAGGGGGGCCTTTACCTTCTGACGACCATCTTCATTAAATATTACGCATTCCATGGCCCCCGTGTCGGCGTGAGCGAGACAGGGGTTCAGGCTATACAGGAGAGATAGCACAATAGGCAGTAGCACGCTGAAGTGTATTCGCATCGTTGAGCCTCCTCCTTATGCCTTGCCCAGGGTCTTTTCGCCGGGCTCCCAATGTACAGGGCACAGCTCCCCTGTCTGGAACGCCTGGAGTACCCGCAGTATTTCTTGGACGTTTCTTCCTACGCTGAGGTCGGAGACCAGAGAATAACGTACTATCCCGTCCGGGTCTATTATGAACGTGCCGCGGAGGGCGATACCTTTATCGGTGACCAAGACGCCGTAGGCACTGCTCAAACGGTGGGAGGTGTCGGCGATTACCGGATATTTTACCGCTTTCAGCCTGCTGTCCGTCTCATACCAGTTCTTGTGAGAGAACTCGCTGTCCGTGCTTGCGCCGACAACGACGGCGTTCAGCTTCTTGAAGTCGCCCTCCATCTGCGCGAAACGCTCAATCTCTGTTGGACATATAAAGGTGAAGTCCAGGGGATAAAAGAAGAGCACCGTCCACTTGCCTTTATTGTCACTGAGCTTAACGGTCTTAAACTCGCCGGCTACGTAGGCCGTTTCCTCAAAGGCGGGCGCCTTTTGTCCGACTTTTATCATGTCAAAGCCCTCCTTCAGCTGCTAAATTTAGTTGATGAAAATCTGTGCAGAACTGTGTAACATTTCTCTCTGCAGAAAACTATTTTTTTCTAAGGTATACCCGATTGCAGCAAAAAGCAACCCTGATTCTGCCACCGCCGTTTGACCGGAGGTCGTGGTCTTTTTTGTAGTTAGAATGGGGAGCTGGAAAGGGAAAAATGAACAGGATGTCCTGGAGTTTACGCGGATTGGACGTGTTCTTTGTCTTGCCACGGCTTCTGCTACTGATGCTGTGCGGGCTGATTCCCCTTATTACCGTTGACGTTAATGGTGGAGGTGGAGGCGGAGGTGGAGAGGGGACGAGGAACTTTCCCAACAAACTTGCCGTCGGTGATATTGTCCACGTAGCTACCGGCGAGAAGGTGAGTTTCTCGCAGCTGATGGATTTCATAGAAGAGGCGAGAATCGTGTACGTAGGGGAGGTACACACCAACGTGGAGTCCCATGAGGTACAGTTGCAGCTGTTGAGGGAATTTTACGATAAGTACGGAGACAACGTCGCTATCGGCATGGAGATGTTCAAGAGGCCGTACCAGGCGGTTCTTGACAGGTGGAGCAGGGGCGAGATAAGCGAGGAGGAACTGTTGGAGGGCAGCCGTTGGGAGCAGGAATGGGGTTATGATTATGACCTGTATAACGACATTCTCGACTTTGCCCGTCAGAAAGGAATACCCATCATTGCCTTGAACGTCTCAAAGGAGTTGCAGAAGAAGGTGAGCAGGAAGGGGCTTGACGGTCTAAGTTATTCGGATAGAAGGAAGTTGCCCGCTATAGACACAAGTGACAAGTATCACAGGCGCTACCTGCGGAAGATATTTGAGGGTCATATGGACAAGGGCGGCGATTTCGAAAAATTCTACGACGTACAGTGCGTCTGGGAAGACGTCATGGCGGATAGCATATCCCGTTATGTCCTGTCGCCGGAAGGAAAGGACAAGATGTTCTTGGCTTTTGTGGGAGACAGCCATATTGTCTATCATTTTGGCGTGCCCAAGAGGGTTTTTCGCAGCACGCACCTGCCTTATGCTACGGTATACACTTACGAGTTGATGCCTGAAGAGCCGGACGATGAAGATGA
>JAUVQR010000368.1 GCA_030598065.1 Planctomycetota bacterium
ATACAGCTGGCCGACGTCTTTGAACTCAAGGACTATCCCTGCGCAGCCGGAGGCTGCCTGCTTACCGACCCTGGCTTTGCCGTAAGGATAAAGGAGTTGTTCGACCACGACCTTGACTGCAACCTGAGGGACGTGAACCTGCTGAAGGTGGGCAGACATTTCAGGCTTAACGACCGGACCAAGGCCCTTGTGGGCAGGGACGACGCCGAAAACCAGAGAATCGAGGGCCTTACGCGGGAGGGTGACGCTCAGCTCTACCTGGCCGACACGACGGGGCCTCTGTGCCTGGTTGTGGGCGAGCTAAGCGATGAAAATCTTGAGGCGGCGGCGCGGCTTACGGTGCGTTTCAGCAAGGAGAGGGAGATGCCGCGCGTCAGGGTCAAGGTGTGCGCGAAGGGCGCAGAAAAAATTATTGAAGTACCCCCGGCAGACCCGGCCTGGGCGAAGGAGAGAATGGTTGTCCGGAAGAGATAGCGACTGCGAGAAATACCATGCCGTTTTGATTCGCTGCCTCGCCGGTGCCTGTTCCTGGGGGATTCTGTATTTATTCTAGCGAGAACAAGAACGGCCGCCGCGGTTGTTCTAACAAGACAAGAAACACGCTTCAACCGGCGAACTATGAGTGTGTCACAACCTCCCTTATACCCGTCATCGTTTTCAGCCGGTATACTCCCTTTTAACGCTGGGGTATATCTATTGGCGGCGGAACTTCGACGACGTCGCCTGCTGGGTGTGGGCGCACTGGGCAGGCACCCGTTCCCCCGCGGTCTCTACCTCTATACCGGCAGCGCCCAGAGAAACTTATATCAGCGGCTGCGGCGCCACCTTTCCGGACCTTCCGGCGCGGCAAAAAAATTTCATTGGCATATAGACTATCTCCTCGCCCACGCGCACGTCAGGTACGTATGGGCGTTTGCCGCCCCGAAGGAGTGGGAGTGCAGGCTTGGGGGATACATAGCGCGCACGGAAGGCGTCCGGGTGCCGCTCATCGGTTTCGGTTCTTCTGATTGTAAGTGTGAGACCCACCTCTATCACATCGGTGAGGACAGTTCTCACGCCACACCTGAGGCGATACTGGAGAC
>JAUVQR010000195.1 GCA_030598065.1 Planctomycetota bacterium
GCCTCAATCTGCTCCAACAGATCCTGAAGCAACGTGCCATTATCGCTATTCGTCGCCCCCACAGCGCTGGAAGTAATAAACAAACCTATTACGCAAAAGAGAATATACCTCACAACTACCCTCCTTTCCCCTCGGAAATGGGATAAGTTACGTGCAAGATAGGTCTCCTGGCTTACGGTTCGTCCTACTCCCTGCGCCTTCCCGTCCACACCAAAAAACAGACAGTGGCATACAAGCAGGTTTCGTCCCCGTTACAGTTGCGGGGCAGCGGCAGATTTTGACTGCCTTCCCTTACATCTTGCACAGATTCAGTTTTCTATTTGCTTTTAATCAGTGTACCCGGCTTTTCCTCCATCAACAAAAAAACCCGTACCTCTTTCCTTGAGAAAACTCATGAAGAGAGTACGGGTATATCGTCATATTAGTCTTCACGCCTCCTGACCACGAGGAACCAATTATGAAGTCTCTACAGGCAGGTTTTCTGACTATCGGGTCATTCTACTGACTGCGCCTTCCCATCCGCACCAACAGAACAGACAGTGGCATCTTGCAGCGTTCGTCGCCGAATACAGCGGCGGGTCTCCGCGATGGCATCACACCATCTTCCCTCTTCGCCCGCATAAGTGCGGGAACCTGTAGGATAATTCTCCGGGATTCTACATCCGCCGTGTCTCCACTGTCAAGAATCAATTTCAGCCCGTCATTACAAGCGCCCGAAAAGGGCTTGTTCCGCATCCCGCTTAGAGTCAGGCACGGCACCGACTTCGGTCATTTACCGGCTATAAGCTCTCTGGTGGCCCGGTAGGTCTCTTCCAGAAACTCCGGGTGGGACTTGACGGCGTCGCGCACCTCCAGCCCCTTGAAGAAGAGCCCGCCGGCATATTCTATCTCGATGGTGCTGAAAAGCGCTCTCACGGTCTGTCCGGAACCGGCGAAGACAATGTCTTCCGCCTTGCCGAGAGCTGCCGTCGAGATGAAAAGTCCCCTGGGTTGTCTGTGGCCGTCTCTCAGAGGTTTCTTAAGGATAAACCTGCGCGCCCAGAGGGCCTGGCAGCGGTCTATAAGGGCCTTGAGCTGTGCGCTTATGCCCAGAAAATAAAGCGGTGACGCGACCACTACGTAGTCCGCCTCAAGGAGCTTCTTGTACACACCTTGCATTTCATCCTCTATGACGCACTCCCCGGTCTCCCAGCAACCGCCACAGGAATTACACGGTGATATGTCCAGCTCGGCGACTACCAGCTTATCCACCTCAAGTCCGGCGTCACGCGCCGCCCTTATCGCTTCGTCCAGCAAAATTTCTGAATTGCCCCCGCGTCTAGGGCTGCCGGCAATGGCTAAGAATTTTTTCATACGGGGTAACCTTTAAGAAGGGGGTGACAGGAATCGTAACGACTGACTAGCCGGCTACCTGCGTCTTAACAACACGGTCAAACGGTTTGACCGCGTATCTTTTGGACGAAATATCTTACCGTCTCCTTGAGGCCCTCTTGCCTGTCAACTCTTGGTTCCCAGCCCAATACCCTCTGTGCCTTTGATATGTCGGGCCTTCTTACCTTCGGGTCGTCCTGTGGAAGGGGTTTAAAGACAACCTTACCCCTGGTGGAGGTCAGCTCGATAATCTCCCGGGCCAGTTGCAACACCGTAATTTCAGAAGGATTACCGATGTTTACGGGGTCATGCTCGTCTGACATAAGCAACTTGTAAAGCCCCTCGACCATGTCCGATATGTAGCAAAAGCTGCGGGTCTGACTACCGTCACCAAAGACGGTAAGGTCTTCGTCCCTGAGGGCCTGCGAGATGAACGCCGGCAGTGCGCGCCCGTCATTGAGGCGCATCCTTGGGCCGTAGGTGTTGAATATGCGCACGATATGCGTATCAACGTTGTGCGCCCTATGATATGCCATGGTCAACGCCTCGGCAAAGCGTTTCGCCTCGTCATACACCCCTCTCGGCCCGACAGGGTTTACGTTTCCCCAGTAGCCTTCGGGCTGTGGATGCACCTTAGGGTCACCGTACACCTCGGAGGTGGAGGTCAAAAGGAATTTGGACTTCTTCTCCTTGGCAAGACCCAGGGCGTTAAGCGTGCCGATAGAGCCGACCTTCAGGGTGGGTATGGGAAGTTTCAGATAATCAACCGGGCTTGCAGGGGAGGCCATATGCAGAACCGCGTCCACACGGCCCTCCACCGATATGTATTCGGTAACGTTTTGCTCAACGTATGTGAACTCATCATTGCCCAGAAGATGGGTGATGTTCTCCATCGTGCCGGTCAGCAGGTTGTCGAGACAGATAACAGAGTGGCCCTTCTCCAGCAGGTAATTACAGAAGTGGGAACCTACAAAACCCGCCCCGCCGGTAACAACTATGCGCATGATTGGTGAAGCTCCTTTTCAATTGGCAAGAAACAATTCTATAATGCACTTCCTTTCGAATTGCAAGCCAAAAACCCCTTGTGGCGTTATAGTCCTTTGACAACGGCAGCTGTTGGCGATAAACTTGGTCTTATCGCCGTATCACAGTCAGACGTCTACAGAGGGTGACGGATGAAATTCACAAAGATGCACGGTATAGGCAACGATTACGTATACGTTAATTGTTTTGAGGAGAAGGTCAGGAACCCGGCCAGGGTGGCCCGGCGCGTGAGCTCCAGGCACTATGGTATCGGAGCGGACGGACTTATACTGATAACGCCTTCAAAAAAAGCAGACGTCGGGATGAGGATATTCAACACCGACGGGAGCGAGGCGGAGATGTGCGGCAACGGTATACGCTGTGTGGCAAGGTACGCCTACGAGCACGGCCTGGTATCAAGAAAGAGGATGACGGTTGAGACGCGGGCGGGCATAAAGACTCTGGACATAAAGACTGACGGCTCAAGAGTTAACAGTGTCAGGGTGAATATGGGCACCCCCGGACTGCTCAGAAAACAGATACCTATGAAGTCTATTAATAAAGACGCGGCGAGAGGTAATACGAGGGTGATAGACGAACCGTTTGATGTGGATGGCGGCGACAACAAGGAACTCCGTATTACGTGCGTGTCTATGGGAAATCCCCATTGCGTCATATTTCTCGATAAGCTTAAAGGATTTCCCGTAGAGAAATACGGGTCTTTTATTGAACGCCACAGAGCCTTCCCTGAGAGGGTCAACGTCCATTTTGTCGAGGTGCTTGGCAGGGATGAGGTCCGTGTAAAGACGTGGGAGAGGGGATCCGGCCTGACACTGGCCTGCGGCACCGGAGCCTCAGCGGTGTGCGTCGCCGGCGTGCTGAATAAGAAGACCTCGCGGAAGATACTGGCCCACCTGCCCGGGGGCGACCTTACGCTAGAGTGGTCAAGGGGCGGGGACGTGTTCATGACCGGCCCCGCGGAAGAGGTGTTCACCGGCGAGTGGCCCGGTTAGAAATGTTTGCTATACGCTATGCCGGACCGGAGGTGGGCAGCGCGCGCTTGAGTATCTTGCCGGTGGGGCCGTGAGGGAGTTCCTTGTGGAACTCAAAATACCTGGGTATCTTGTAGTGCTGTAGTTTATTGTGGCAGAATTGCTTCAGCTCGTCCTCCGTCACCTGCTGGCCGTCGTGAGGCACTATATACGCCTTGGGTACCTCACCGCGGACCTTATCAGGCACGCCTATTACCGCCACCTCAAAGACCTTTGGGTTATGGCTGAGGATGTCTTCTATCTCC
>JAUVQR010000182.1 GCA_030598065.1 Planctomycetota bacterium
CCTCCTTCCTACTTATAGTCAGGTGGAGCACCTGAAGGACGTAATCATCCGCACAGGGCCGGTCAGGGGCTTCGTCGACAACAGCATCTTCACCTTCTCTCAACTCGCACGGCAGATTCTTGACGTTGACATTAGCGAGGTAATTTCCGGCAGGGTTGTCGGCGAGCTGGAGAAGGACTTTATACTCAAAAAACTGCTGGGCGAAAACCCGCCCAAATATCTGACCAAAGATTCCTGGGACTACGGTGGGCTCCGGCGCGCGCTGCTAAGATTATTTAAGGAATTGAAGGAGGATTTAACGTACCCCGCAGACTTTAAGGCCAGGATAGACCTGCTCATCGGCAAAGACGGCTCAAGATACCCGGCTAACAAGGGAAAATATCAGGCGCTGCTGGACGTCTATTCCCGTTTTCAAAAGAAGCTGGAGGATGAGGGGTTATGTGACGAGGATGACGTACTGAATGCCGCGCTGAAGGTTCTGGAAGATAACGTGTCGGTGTTCGGCGAGAAGGAGACGCTTATCGTCGACGGATTCCACAGCTTCACGCCGGTGGAATTCAGGCTGCTGGGGGTCCTGGCCCGGAAAATCCCAAACGTCTATATCAGCCTGGCCTATGACCCAAAAACCCCTGACTCGCCCGTATTCCAGGGTAGCACGGAGGTGTACAGCCAGTTGCTGCATTTGGGCCTCAAAGAGATGCCGCTCGGCACCCCTGAGCGTTTTTCCGCGAGCGGTAAGCTGGTCCACGTGGAGAGGAACTTATTTGCCAGAACGCCTGACGTCGCCGACACAGACACAGGCAACGACCTTGAGGTGTTAGCGGCCGCGAACATAGAGGACGAGGTCGACCAGATGGCGCGCCGTATATACAAGATAGTCTCAGACGGAGACTGTGGGTTTGGTGACGTCGGCGTGATACTCCGGGATTTAACGCCGTATTATGAACTCATAGAGACAACCTTTGCCAGATACGGCATCCCGGTGCGCCTGTACGTTGAGAGGCCGCTGATGGAGAGCCCTATTATTGCGGCCATCCTGTCCCTGGCGCGTATCTTTACGTCCCACTGGAGAGACGGGGCCGACGTGCTCAGGTCGATTAAGTCTTCTTACGTCAAATACCCGGAAAACGGCGTGGGCCCGTCCGGACGGACACGTGCAGATTTAGGCAAAGATAAAGACATCGACCAATTTGAGCGCGAGGCCCTGAGAAGGGGGATTATAGAGGGAAGTGACCGGTGGTTAAAGCTGGCCCAGGAGGTAGGGTTGTTCGGTGTGAGACTGTTCCTTGAGAAACTGATAGGGCTTGAGAAGGGGATGTCTGGGGCAAAGCCGGCCCGTGACTTCAGGCGGTGGTTTGTCTCATTGATAGACGAATGCATAGTATTTACTGGCGCAACGGACCCGTCATGCGCCGGTCTTGTCAGAAGAGAGGCGCAGGCGCTGAGGTCGTTCTTGTCCGTTATGGACTCGATGGTGCACATCATGGGAGAACGGCCTGTTACGTTCAGCCACTTTGTGGAGGAACTTTCGTATAACATAACCGCCTCTTCGTATGCGCTCAAGGACAAGAGGCGCGACGTGGTCAACGTAATAGACGTGCTTGAGGCAAGGCAGTGGGAACTGCCGATGGTGTTTGTGGGCGGGTTGCTGGAGAGGCAGTTTCCCAGACAGGCCCGTGAGAATCTGTTTCTTGATGACAAGGACAGGCGGCGGTTGCGGGAGACGGCGGGTGCGCATCTCAAAGAATTTCTAAAGGCCACCGGTGAAGAAGAGCGTTTTCTCTTTTATATTGCCCTCACCAGGGCCAAGAGAGGTCTCTTTCTGTCCTATCCGGCCGCCGACAGCCGGGGTAACCCCAACGTGCCGTCGTTCTTTTTGCGGGAGGTGAAAAGGCTCTTCAGCCCCGAATCTTATCAGAAAATCCTGCGCCAAAGGACTCATTCCGACTTTGTTCCAGAGGCCAATGACATTCTGACGCGGAAGGACATGCGTGACTTCGTATGTTACCACCTGAACACTCCTTACAGAAGCGGTAGCAAGAAAGAGGGCGACCACGTGACGGCGCGCGCTCTATACAATAAAGCCAGGGCCGGGGCCGTCGCCGATTTGGGACTTGTCGAAGACCTGAAGGTGGCCCTCGGCACACCTGCGGTGGGAAACATGGGTGCGCATCGGGGGCTGATGGAGCAAATATTCCCTTTCTATAAGGCGACTCAGTTCAGGGACCTTGCCCAGTGCCCATTCCTCCACTTTGCGAGGTACGTATTACGACTGAAGGCACTTAAGTCACTTGCGGAAGAGGGGCTGAACCCGGCGCGCCAGGGCAGGATAATCCACGAGACACTGATGAAGTACTACGGGCATAAGGCAAAAAACGTGGCAGGCACCTTCGAAGACGTTTTTGCCAGGAGCACGCGTGGGATTCGCATTGGACTGAATGAACTGAGAATAAGGGATGAGATGTTCACGGCGGTAGAAGCCCTCATCGAGGAGGACAGGCGCTATGAGGCCATGCTTCCATTCAGACCCGCGTATCTCGAAAAGAAATTCGGTTACGGTAGTGACTCTACGCTTGAGATACAAGACACCGTGCACGGAACCATCAGGATAAGGGGCAGGATAGACAGGATAGACGAGGCGGAGATTGACGGCAAGCGCGCGGGGCTAATTCTTGACTACAAGTATTCAAAGGGCGGGCTGACGCTGACAAAGAGTGGGCTGAAGAAGATTGAAGATGAAGGCGTAGACCTCCAACTGCCGATATACATGATGGCCGCGAGGGAATGTCTCAATTTGACGCCTCTGGGCGCCCAGCTATACCACCTAAGACCGCCGGAGAGGAGCGGGATATTGGATGCGCGGGTAAAACAGATGGCCCCGTCGCTCCCGGCAAAAGGCGCCGTTTTATGGACAGAGGATGAGATTGAGTCGTTCCTGGAACACTCGAAGATGCACATACGAAGGTATGTCGGGCGCGTACTGGCCGGGGACAGCGAGGTATCCCCCAGGGACTTGGATAGGTGCGAAGAAGGGAAATGTGAATTCCTGGACGTATGCAGGTTTGAGAAGTGGTCAGGCGGGAGGAAGGAAGGAAGGAAGGAAGGGGGAAAGAATGAAGCCTAAGCCAACCGCTTCCATCAATCTGACCGAGACGCAAGAGAAATGCGTGGCGCTTGTCGACCGTGACGTCTGTGTCACCGCGGGCGCGGGCTCCGGGAAGACGCGAGTCCTTGTCGAACGGTTTGTCAATCTCGTTTCCAACAAGAACATACCCATACAGAACATCCTGACCATTACCTTTACGGAGAAGGCCGCAAGTGAGATGAAGGAGAGGGTGGCCAGGCGGTTTGAGGGTATGGGGCTCTGGCAGGAGTTGCAGGACATAGAGTTCGCCTATCTATCCACCATAGACAGCTTCTCGGCCAGACTTCTCAGGGAACACGCGCTTGAGGCCGGAGTTGACCCGGAATTTACCGTATTGGACGAATATGAGTCCCGGTATCTGCAGCGTAACGTGGCCGAGGCCCTTATCCTTGAATGGGAGGGCAATAACCCGCAGGGCATTGACGTCCTGCTCAGAGGGCTCCATTGTCAGGACGTTGAAGAGGCCGCCATCAATATTATAGGCAAGGTCCGGAGTACCGGTATCGCGCTAGAAGACCTGCCACGGACAGACGTTCAACCCGAAGAGATTGTGGGCGCGGCGGACAAGATATCCGCCTGTCTTGACGGGCTGGAGACGTATCTAAAGCAAGGCGCGCTCTCAGAAAAAAACTCCACAAATGTCAGCACGGTCGTTTCCGCGCTGTCCCCTGTCATGCGCCTTGCCTGTGACGCGCCTGACCAACTGACGGCGGATCATATTGAAAGCATGGATGAGACTATAAAGCGGCATGTAAAGCTGACGGTGCCCGAACCCCTTAAGGGCGAGTTTAAGGCGCTGCGTGAGGAACTCTTCCCAAGGCTCAAGAGGCTCTTCTTCG
>JAUVQR010000298.1 GCA_030598065.1 Planctomycetota bacterium
CACCGTTTCCTCTTCCCTTTGCCGCCTCGTGAACGTCCGTAAGGGAAAGGATGCTCCTGGTGGTCGGGACGTATTTCGCAGAAACCCCTAGTTTCTTCCCGCCCAGAATCTTTTCCCTGTCCGCAGCCGAGAGTCTCTTGAATGACCTGCGAGTCTTATGCCGGGCGACCTCTGTAATTATCCTAAGTTTGCGGCCGTTTTTGCCGAACGGGACCGATTCCGGGATTTTTCCGGACTCAGAGGACTCAAGCGGCAGGTCCAGATTCTCGGCCAGCATCTTCATCCATTCGCCGCTCTTGCCGCGCCGGCTCAGCGCACCGCTAAGGAGCAGATGTTCCTCGGCACGTGTCAGGGCGACATACAGCACACGTTTCGCCTCCTCCAGGTCATTCTTGTCCTGACTTTCGGCTATCTCACAAAAACTGAGGGTTTTTTCCGGGACTTTGGTGGACGGGTTAAGCGCCTTAAATCCCAGACCTGTTTTTTTTGAGAAAATAACGCTGTCTGCCCGGTTGCGCCTTCCCCTGCTCAGGTCCGCTACGGCCACCACAGGGAATTCAAGCCCTTTCGCGGAATGCACCGTCATCAATTTTACCACGTCACTTTTTTCTACGTCGGTCTGGGCCTCGGATTCCCTTGTCTCTCTCAGTCTGAGGTCGGACATCACGCCAAAGAATTCAGAAAGCCCCGAGAAACCCTTTTTCTCCAGACCCCTGGTCAGTTCCACAACCTTTCTTATATTTGCGTATTTTTGCCGGCCGGAGGGAAGCGCCAACATCCGTGTGTCAAAGTTGGTCTCTTCTATTACGGTGTCCATCAGCGCGCTTACCGGCAACCTCTCCCTGAGGTCACGAAACTTCCCAAGCCGCTCCATGAACCCAAGCAACCTTTCCCTGTACTGAGGTTCTATTTCAGGTATCTTGTCCAAATACGCCAGGGCATTGAATATATTTTCGCCGCTGCCGTCATCACCGTCGTTGTCGTCACTGTCATTGCTTCTGTCCTTGCTTCTGTCCTTGCTATAGTGTGCCAGCCAGAACAGGCATTCGTCACTTACGCCGACAAACGGAGAGCGCAGGACGGCCGCCAGCGCTATCTCATCCAGAGGGTTGTCTATCACCTTCAAAAAGTTTACCAGGTCAGTTATCTCTCGTGTGTTGTATAACCCCCTTCCCCTGATCACAAAGAACGGTATGTTCTGTTCCGCCAGTGCGCGTTCATACAACTTTATGTCGGTCGTGGTGCGCAAGAGAATGGCAATGTCTCCGTAAGAAACGGGAGCACCCTCCATACTTACGGCGCCCGGCCCGCCCAGCCGGGTAATCTCAACCTCCTTTTTCTCCACTATGTCGTGTATGCGTCCGGCAAGCACCGTGGCCTCCAGGCCCCGGGCCTCGTCCATGTTGGTTCCCCGGGCCAGAATCAGTTCCACGGAGGGGCTTCTCTTCTGCCTGAAGCGTGAGGCGGCGATAAGTTCCGTCGCCTCCGCACGGCCACTGCCGCCGGGTACGTTTCGAAAGACATGGTTAATAAACTCGATTATCTCCGGACGTGTCCTGAAGTTTTCGTTCAGCCGTATCACCGCACCGTTCTTTTCCGCGACCTCCTCACTATGATTGAGGAAGACATCCAGGTCGGCATCCCTGAAACCATAGATAGACTGTCGCGTGTCTCCCACAACAAACAGGTTGTTCTCCGACCTGAGAAGGTCCACCAGCGTCTTTTGCAGCTTATTGGTATCCTGGAATTCGTCCACCAGTATGTACTTGAACCTGTCCCTGAGCTGCTGCCTTACGTGCGAGGCGGACTTCAGGAGGCGTATCGTCTTCTCCGCAAGGTCGGAGAAATCCAGCGCGCTGCGAAGACGCTTCTCCTCCGCGTATTTCCGGGACAGCTCCGCCAGAAACTCCCTTAGCACCTCTCCAACCCCGGCAGACGCCCTCTCGAAAAAAAGTCTCTTGAGCCTTGGGAAGAGTTCATCACGAAGCGCCTTAAACTCGCTCTTGAGGGGTTCGGGCACCGTCAGCTTTACATACCGATTTATGGTCTCATCCATGCTTTCAATATGATTCGCCGTCAGTTGGTCAGGCGCGTCACGGGCAAGGCGCATGACAGGGG
>JAUVQR010000094.1 GCA_030598065.1 Planctomycetota bacterium
GGCACTGCACTGGCCTCCAGTTTGAGGAAAGACGGCCGTATCTCCGTCGTCTTCTTCGGGGACGGCGCCGTGGACGAGGGCGTATTTCACGAGAGCCTAAACTTTGCTTCGTTCAAGAAGCTGCCCGTATTTTTCGTGTGTGAAAACAATTTCTACGCGACCAATTCACACCAGTCCGCCAGACAACCCACCGATAACATCGTGGGGCTGGCGAAGGGTTATTCAATCCCGAGCGAGCGTGTCAACGGGAACGACGTCACCGCCGTATTCAAGGCCGCGCGTGACGCCGTCAAAAGGGTCAGGAGCGAAGAGGGCCCGGTGTTTTTGGAATGCAGGACATATCGCTGGAAGGGCCACGTCGGACCTGACTGCGACGTTGAAAAGGGATGCCGGCCCAGAGAGGAACTCGAACGGTGGGTAAGAAGATGTCCCGTCAAATCGTTCGAAGAGCTTCTGCTGAACGAAAACGTTATGTCCAAATCAGAAATGAATCAGGTTGCCAAACACGTAGACGAAGAAATAGAAGCTGCCGTCTCCTTCGGCAGAAACAGTCCGTTTCCGGACAAAGACGAACTTATGGACCACGTCTATTAGCCGGTACGTTCTTTAATTGACCGGGGGTCGATCTTCCCGGACTTGAGGAAAAGACAGAATTGCCCTGGACTACTATAGCTATTGACAAAGCGGGCACCGATACGGACTCACTACGGACAGGTGAGGGCGAGCGGGTAATCACGTATCGGGAGGCGATTAAAGAGGCGCTGACGCAGGCGATGGAGAGAGACCCCACCGTCTTTGTGATGGGGCAAGGCGTTGATGACCCGGGCGGCGTCTTTGGAACCACCAGTGGCCTCCCCGAGAGGTTCGGCGACCGGCGCGTGTTTGACACGCCTATCGCCGAGAACGGAATCACCGGCGTATCCATCGGCGCGGCCCTGGCCGGTATGCGCCCCGTCCTGGTGCACATGAGGGTGGATTTCTTGCCGATGTCCATGGACCAGCTTGTCAACCACGCCGCAAAATGGCGGTACATGTTCGGCGGCAGGGTAAGCGTGCCGCTAACTATAAGATGTATAGTAGGAAGGGGTTGGGGGTCGGCAGCCCAGCACTCCCAGAGCCTGCAGGCCATGTTTGTGCACGTCCCGGGCCTCAAGGTGGTAATGCCCAGCTCTCCCTACGACGCCAAGGGGCTCCTTCTGGCAAGCATAGCGGACAGGGACCCGGTAATATTCATTGAGCACAGGTGGTTGTTCGACCACGTCGGCCATGTGCCGGAGCACGATTATATTATCCCGCTGGGCAAGGGAACGGTAAGGAGACAGGGGAAAGACGTGACCGTTGTAGGCATATCTCATATGGCCTTTGAGGCCGGTAAGGCCGCTGAGGAGCTTGAGAAAGAGGGCATTGACGCGGAAGTACTGGATCTGCGCAGCCTCTCCCCGTTGGATAAAGACCTGCTGTTTGACTCTGTAAAAAAGACCGGCCGGCTTGTTGTCGCTGATACCGGCTGGAAGACCTGCGGAGTAGGGGCCGAGATTGCGGCCCTTGCGTCAGACGAAGTGTTTGACTATTTGAAAGCGCCCATAAAACGCATCGCGACCGCCGATACGCCCACGCCTTCCAGTCATCCGCTTGAGGAGGCGTTCTATCCCGGTTCGGCAGATATCGTCTCGGCCGTGAAAGAGCTGCTAAGTTGAAACCCACAATATCAGTAATCGTTCCGGCGCTGAACGAAGAGGATAACATTGAGCCTGCGGTAAACGAGGTAATCAGCGCTTTGGACGGAAGATTCAGCGACTACGAACTACTGGTCTTTGATGACGGCAGCACCGACAATACCGGGGCCATCATTGACAGATTGGCGGCAAACGACAAGAATGTCAGGGCCATCCACAACGAGAACAACATGGGCCTGGGATATAGCTACAAAAAAGGCGTGCAACTGGCAAAAAATGATTATATTGTTATGTTTCCGGGGGACAACCAGATTCTTAAGGATTCTATGACAAGGATATTCGACATGATAGGCCGGGCGGACATTGTCATTCCCTACATAGAGAATTACTGGGTCAGGCCTTTATCCAGGCAGCTTATCTCAAAGTCTTTCACCACGGTGATGAACCTTCTGTTCCGCCTGAACCTGCACTACTATAACGGCACCGTCATTCACAAACGCGAAATCATTCAGCCGATGTCCATAGACACAGACGGGTTCGCCTATCAGGCGGAGATACTTACAAAGTTGATAAAATCGGGCCACGGTTATGTGGAGGTTGGCGTGCCTATCTGCGAGAGAGCGTGCGGGTTTTCAAAGGCTTTTCACCTGAAGAATATAGGGCGCGTCTGCTGGTCAATCGTAAGTCTGTTTTGGGAGTTTCAGTTTAAGGGCCATGGGGCCAACTATAAACCTGTACAAAAGAGCGACGCGGCAAGATAGGCCTTTTTTAAACATCTTTAACCTGACATACCGGTAAAACATGAAGATTCTCTGGATAGTGAAGGCTATTGAGTTCATAGACCCCATAGGGATAATGCTCCTCTCCGCCCTGGCCAAACAAGAGGGACATGAGTGCCACCTTGGAATACTGTCGCGGGAAAACGTGCTGGAGAAGATTGACAGGCTTAAACCGGACGTGGTCGCCTACAGCGCCTCAACCGGTGAGCACAAATACTATCTTGAGTTCAACGACGTATTGAAATCAAGAAACAAGGACCTGTTTACTATTATGGGCGGTCCGCACACCACCTTCTACCCCGAATGCATAAAGGGCAGCTCTTTTGACGCCATTTGCGAGGGAGAGGGCGAAGAGGCCTTCCTTGAACTGCTGGCCTGTCTGGAAAACGGCCGGGATATCTCGGATATAAAAAATATCATCGCAAAAAACGGGGTATCAAACGGGACCAGACAGCTGCATTCCGACCTGGACAGCCTCCCCTTTCCCGACAGGTCGCTTTTCTATGACAATACCGAGATGGGGCAGTTCCCGCTCAAAAGTTTCATGGCCTCGCGAGGCTGTCCGTACCCCTGCACATACTGTTTCAACCACGCCTTTAGGGAGATGTACAAGGGCAAAGGCCGGGTCATCAGGAGACACTCGGTGGAACATATCATAGGCGAAATCCTTGAGGTGAAAAAAAGATACGCCCTGGACTGCGTAAAGTTCTATGACGACATATTCGTTTACGAGGTGGACGAGTGGTTCCTGGAATTCGTCGACCGCTACAAGAAAGAAATCGCGCTTCCTTTCCACTGCCTGACAAGGGCTACCCTGGCAACGGAGGACGTCGTGAAGCTGTTAAAAGAGGCGGGGTGTTTCTCTATAAGCATGTCCATAGAGTCGGGCAACGCTGACCTGCGGAACCAGATATTGAAAAGAAAGATGTCCGACGAGGAAATAATCAAGGCCTTCCATCTCTGCAAGAAATACGACATTAAGACGTTTTCCAACAATATACTGGCCCTGCCTTTCAGCACGATAGAGAATGATGTTGAGACGCTGGACCTTAACATCAAGTGTAAGGTGTCCTTCGCGGAGTTCCCGATATTCCACCCGTACCCCAAGACGGAACTCGGCAACCTGTGCATAGAAAAAGGCCTGTATGACACAAAATACGAGGCCTTGCACATGTCATATATGAACAGGTCTCCCCTCTCCTGTTTCAGTGAAAAAGAAAAGAACATTCAAAAAAATCTTTCAGAACTGGGGCTGCTGGTAGTGTGGTTCCCGTCATTGAGAAACCTTGTAGTACAATATTTAATCTATCTGCCGCACAACCGGCTGTTCTTTTACGTCTACTACCTTTCAAAGGCGTACCTGGTTAACACTAGGATATACCCGCTAAAGCTGGGAATCGGGCGTCTCTGGAAGTTCTTCGTTATGAGCCTGAACCTGGAACGTTTCAAGCATACGAACGACCGGGCTATCGGCCGACCGGAACAAAAAGAAACAAGCGTAGACGCGAAGGCAGCCACCTGAACACATGGGACCGGCGACATGGCAACAAAGGAGAGCGGTAATTAGATGCATCTAGCGGAGAAACTGGGCTCAGGTGCGCAGATATTGAGGGCAAACCTGCAGGATAGCTACAGGGCGCCCTTCAGCGTCTATTTGTCTCTGACAGACAGGTGCCCGAACAGGTGCAAGTACTGCAATTATTACAACTTAGACGACGAGGACAAGGAACTAAAGACCCCACAGATTCTTCGTTTGATTGACGAGATGAGCTCGCTTCATACCCGCAGATTCCAGCTTACCGGCGGGGAGCCCATGGTAAGAAACGACATCGGGGAGATAATCAATTATGCAAGGTCGCGGGGGCTGTTTGTCGGCGTCTCCACCCGCGGGCTGCTTATTCCAAAAAAAATCGCCGAACTGAAAAACGTTAATATTGTGTTCCTTAGCCTTGACGGCGACGAAAAGGCCCACGACTCATTGAGAGGAGAGGGCACTTACCGGATGGTTATGGAGGCTATGGACACGCTCAAGGCGAATAACATAAAGTTCTTCACCACCACCGTCCTCACCAGAGAAAACAGGGACTCAATCGACCACATCCTGAGAATGGCAAGGGAAAAGGGCTTTTGGAGCAACTACGTTTTTCTCTACCATGAGGACGACGCCATAAACAACATGCCGTCCAGTGAGAAGCTTGAAGAATTGATGCTGACCGACAAAGAGGTAAGGGAGACCGCCGCCTACCTGTTAGACAGGAAGAGCGGCGGGGAACCGGTGGGGTCATCCGCCGAGTATCTTAACTTTCTAATAAACTGGAAAGATTTCTCCAAGACATACAGCCCTCAAAAGGTCAAGAACATTAAGTGCTGGGCGGGGCGGTTGAGCTGCCACATAAACGCCAAGGGCAAGCTATACGGCTGCGGCGTCGCCATGGGAATGGTGGAAGGGCAGGACGTGACCGAGCTGGGCCTGCAGGAGGCCTTTATCAGGTCAAGCAGGGTCCCCGACTGCAACTCATGTATTCAGGCATGCTGGCTGGAATCCAATATCATATATTCTTTGAACATGGGCGCCATCTGGAACTGGCTTAGGGCGCTAAACAACTAGCCTTATTCGTTGGGTAATTTAAAGATGACTGAAATGACCGGTTTGAAACCGATTATAGTCCCGAAAAATTCCAACTATCTCGCCGTCTTTCTGAGCTTGAGCTGCAACATGAAGTGCAGCTACTGCATAAACTATTTTGAAGAAGGCAATTTCCCGAAACAACGCATCTCCGGCGCCGACTGGGTGAAAGGGTTAAACCGGATTGTCTCCAGAGATGACGTCCCCTTGACCCTTCAGGGCGGCGAGCCGAGCCTTCATCCGGACTTCATATATATAATCAACAACATAAAAGAAGACCTCCAGATAGACATATTGACCAACCTGAAGTTTGACGTCGACAGGTTCATCAAGGAGGTGGACCCGGACCGCCTGAACAGAAACGCGCCGTACGCGAACATACGCGTCAGCTACCACCCGGAGCAGATGGACCTTGACCAACTGATACCCACGGCCCTTAAAATGCAGGACGCCGGCTTCCGCGTGGGGGTTTACGGCGTGTTACATCCCACGCAGACGGAACTGGTAAACAAGGCGCTGAAGAGGTGCCGGGAGCTGGGCATAGACTTCAGACCGAAGGAATTTCTCGGCCATTACAACGGCAATACCTACGGTACGTTTCTATACCCGGGCGCCATAGACAAGAAGTTTGAGAAGGAATGCCTCTGCAGGACGACGGAACTGATAATAGGCCCATCCGGCGACGTGTACCGGTGCCACCACGACCTTTACGAGAATTTTCCGCCCATAGGACACATTTTAGACCCCGAGTTCCAGATGGAGGACACGTTCCAGATATGCAAGGTCTACGGGCACTGTAACCCGTGTGACATAAAGATAAAGACCAACCGGCTTCAACAATATGGGCACACGTCGGTGGAAATAAACTTCCCCTAGAATTCTAAAATTCTCTAATTAAAGGGACTGGAGAGACGTTAAGGTAAATAATAAGATATAAACGACAGGCATATCCGGTTTTCATATCATATAATACACCGGACTGGACGCTTCCTTTACAAACATGCCCACGTAGCTCAGTTGGTAGAGCACGGCATTCGTAATGCTGAGGTCGGGGGTTCGAACCCCTCCGTGGGCTCCATTACTCAGAACCAACGACCTGAAGGGAGTCTGAAGGAAAAACTTCCCCTGTGTTTGAGATATTCCGAAA
>JAUVQR010000244.1 GCA_030598065.1 Planctomycetota bacterium
ATGCGGGCCTCAGGGTACAGGTATTTTATGAACGGCACCTCCACCTCCATGGAGTGTTCGGAGAGATGCCATTCCGAGTTCTCGACAACTATGTCCGGCATGGACTCTAATATGTCCGCGGCAAGGTCACTGTCAATCTCAACGTCACCCAGAGGGATTTCCCAGAGACCTTCTTTCATTATGGCCGGTTTGTGTACGCCCGCGACGTGCGCTGAGCCGAGCAGTACGAAGGTATCCGGCCTGGAGAGCTGAGAGATGCAGCTGAAGACGGCTCCGGCAGTGTCACCGGAGTATATCCAGCCGGCATGGGGGGCGATTCCGGCGACTATTTTGTCCTTACGGACGTCGGCCTGCTTACATATCCTTGTGCCGTTTTCAAGGTGACGTTGCGCCGCCACCCTGCATACACCGCCGACGTTTGGATAAAAACCCTGCGCTATTGGGATTCTGGTTAGCATTTTAAAAATAGAATTGCAGGAAAAGTTTTTCTAAAACATAAGTTGCTAGTGGAGAAAACGGAGTCTAGCAGCAGTTGGGGGGGGTTGTCAAAGGCTTTTCGTCAGGGCATGGCCCGACACGTCGCGGGACCCGGAATGTATATTCGTAGGGACACGTGGCAACGTGCCCGTACGTAATACTATCCACGTAGGCAAGGCCCACTACAAACCTAATATATAAGGTATCTGAGGCTGCGGCAGGTCTGCCGGAGAAACGGTGGCAGAGGCTCGATTTATTTCACGCCACCCTGCCGGCCGGCATATAACTTCCAGCCTACATCTTTTCCATCAGCACGACAAATATTGCAATCAGGAAAAAAATGCCCATATACGACACAACACTCAAAGCGACCTGTATCGGGTTGTTTCCTTCGTCGAATGAGCTGCGAAGGCCGTTGGCCCGACGTACTGTCAAGCTGCCCATTTTCCACCCCTCCCGACTCTTTCTAAAGGACTGAGAAGGTCTACGGGGTTATGAAGTAGCAACTCCTATGCCAAGTACCCACGCACCGGTAGGCCGCCCGGCTTATTTTAACCTTAATTCCTTTTGCCGTAAGCACATGAGAAAAGTAGGTTCTATCTCAAGCGCAAGCCGGTTTTCCAGCAGAAGAGGCCGGGAATCCGCAATTCTTGCAGAATCTCCTACAAACTACGAGGAGAGGGGCCTTGTTTTACTCGGCGCTCCATCCTCGACGCCCTGCGGGGTCTTTCTTGTGTCTACGCCGTCTTATTCAAGTGGTAAGGACGCCTCTCTTTATGTGTAAAAGGCGCGCCGTCGGCAACGGTCAGCGGCCAAAATAGGCAGCAGCTAACAAACATCGGCCAATCTTTTTCCACTTTGATTTATTGAGCGTTCTGGTATTATTAAAGTTTGTTATTGTCCAGTGTCTGGGTCTGGGTCTGGAAAGGAGGGCGGTTCGTGCTGGAGCTTGACGGCATTTCAATAACCTGGCTTGGTCATGATTCCATGAAGATAAAGGGGGATAAGGTCATATACATAGACCCCTGGAAGCTTGGAGACACGGGGCCGGCAGACATAGTCCTGGTAACGCACGAACACTACGACCACTGTTCACCTCCTGACATTGAAAAGATTGCGACTGATGAGACCATGATTGTAGCCACCGCCGACTCCGCCAGGAAGCTGAAGGGTGACGTCATGGTGGTAAAACCGGGCGATACCGTGGAAGTCGATGGGGTCAGCATCGAGACCGTGCCGGCCTATAATACGAACAAGAGTTTCCACCCGAAGAATTCGAGCTGGGTCGGCTTTGTCGTCACGATGGGCGGTAAGAGGATTTATCATGCGGGCGACACCGACAGTATCTCTGAAATGGACTCGCTTGACGTAGACGTTGCGCTGGTGCCGGTAAGCGGGACGTATGTGATGACGGCCGAGGAGGCCGCTGAGGCGGTGAACCGCATGAAGCCAAAGATAGCCGTTCCCATGCACTACGGTGACATTGTCGGCAGCGAGGCCGATGCCGAACGGTTCAAGACGCTGGTTTCCGACGACATAGAAGTGAGGATTTTATGATAGATACATTAACAGAATCGACCTCAAGTTCAGCTTCAGCTTCAGCGTCAGTCCCAGCTTCAGGGATTGCGACTGAGACGGCGCGAATTAATACAACACCCGGCAAGACAGAGAAGAAGGTCAAGGCCGTGGCCCTGCTATCAGGAGGACTGGACAGCACACTGGCCATCAACGTGTTGAAGAAGCAGGGGGTGGACATTACAGCCCTGAATTTCTCTACCGTTTTTTGTCTGTGCAACAGGGGTGGTGACTGTAAGTCTGAGGCCAGGAAGGTGTCAGAGGCGCTCGGCATACCGATAAAGGTGCTCAACATAACAGACACCTTCTTGAAGATTGTAAAAAAGCCAAAGCACGGTTACGGCAAGAACATGAACCCATGTATTGACTGCCGCATAAACATGTTCAGGATGGCGGGGGAATATATGAGAGAGATAGGGGCCTCATTCGTAGTGACCGGCGAGGTGCTGGGCCAGAGGCCGATGTCGCAGCGTAAGATCGCAATGAAGACGATTGAGCGAGAGTCGGGCCTTGAGGGTCTTATCGTAAGGCCTCTCTGCGCCAAGCATCTTGAGCCCACTATCCCTGAAAAAGAGGGGCTTATAGACAGGGAGAAACTGCTGGCCATAAAGGGACGCTCAAGGAAAGAGCAGATACAGCTGGCCGACGTCTTTGAACTCAAGGACTATCCCTGCGCAGCCGGAGGCTGCCTGCTTACCGACCCTGGCTTTGCCGTAAGGATAAAGGAGTTGTTCGACCACGACCTTGACTGCAACCTGA
>JAUVQR010000213.1 GCA_030598065.1 Planctomycetota bacterium
CTCTCAATATACCCCTTCCACTTCGCCTTGTCGCCACCGCTCATCTTCTTGATCACGCCGTCTATGGCATCAACGTCCCGGTGGTCATCCTTCTTGACGTACTCGTCGTAGTCCATGGCGATTGGCTTACCGTCTTCGTCCTTGTCGCACTTGGGACACTTGTCCGGGTCGTTGGGGTCCTCCCAGTGACACTCCAGACACTGGTCTTTTATCTTACCGGACGCGTTATTGATGCCGGCCACAACAAGCCCTTTGTCGTACTGCACCTTGCGGGCCATCATCGGGTCTTTTTCCAGTAGTTCGTTAAAGGATTTTTTGCCCTTCTCTTTGAGCTTGTACTTCTTTGCCAGGTCTTTGTAGTTCTTGACGGCTTTAGACAATTTGTTCTTTACGTCCGCGTATCCCGCGCCGGGGCCGTGACATGCCTCACAGGTGACGTTCTTGAGATACTGAAGCTTCGGGTTCTTAAACTTCCCGCCGTAACCGGTGGCGTGGCACTTCAGACAATTGGGGTCCTTCTTTTCTTCGTCTGTCTCCAGCCTCTTGAACGCCTTGGAGTGACCTATCTGTTTCCACTCTTCACCTTCCCACACCCCAGGTGACAGATGACACTTGCAACCCTTGTTGCCGGTGTATTTGTATTTTTGTTTTGCTGCTTCGACCGTAGAAGCGATCCCGAGTACCAGAAACGCTCCCACCAATGCGGTCAAAAGGAATGGAGTAACTCTGCCGAACATGTATCCCTCTCCTTTATCAAATTCAAAATTGGGCAGGGCCCAAAGTTTAGCCTTCTATCATGGAAGCACCAGACATGGAAGGACAAAGGGCAAAAAGAATAACAAAGCTTAAAAAAATAGTCAAGTGGAAAATGGTTTCCTGGCCCGCTTGTATATAAAGAAAGGAGAAACCGGGCGCAGAAAGCGCCTGTCCACCCGCATATAGTATGTAATGTCAAATATAAAAAGCTCTTAGGCACGGGGGGGCTACTCGTGACCAACCGGAGATTCGCCGGAGTCTGCCGCGACTTTCATAAGCGCATATGGTGTTCAGCAGGGGTTAGTCGGCGCAACGCGGTGGCCTAGTCCGAGTTCAGCAGGCTTTCGACAAACGTGGTGCTTATGTCGCCGTTCAGGAAACTCGAATGTCCGAGTATCCTGAGATGAAGCGGGATGGTGGTCTTTACTCCTCCAATGCGGTACTCGTTCAGGGCGCGTTCCAGACACGCGATCGCTTCTTTGCGGGTATCCTGGTGCACTATCAGTTTACCTATCATGGAGTCGTAGTGGGGGGGCACCTCGTAACCCTGGTGAACGTGGGAGTCAATCCTGACGCCGTTTCCTCCGGGCACGTGATACATGGAGATCAGTCCCGGCTGCGGCCGGAAACCGTTGTCCGGGTCTTCCGCATAGACGCGGCACTCAATGGCCACTCCGTTCAGAATTATCTGTTTCTGTCTGTAACCGAGCTGCTCACCGGACGCAATCTTTAACTGCTCCTTAACCAGGTCTATACCGCTGACCATTTCGGTTATGGGGTGTTCTACCTGTAACCTTGTGTTCATCTCTATGAAATAAAATTTTCCGTTATCTTTATCGACAAGGAACTCTACCGTGCCGGCGTTGACGTAGTTGACGGCCTTTGCCAGCCGGAGGGCGGCTTTATAGAGTTCAGCCCTTTGATGCTGCGACACGCTGGGGGACGGCGTCTCTTCAAGAAGCTTTTGATGCCGGCGCTGGAGGCTACAGTCCCTATCACCGAGGTGGATGACGTTGCCGTGCTGGTCAGCCAGTATCTGCACCTCGACGTGGCATGAACGCTCAATGAACTTTTCTATATATATTGAAGCGTCCCGAAAGGCCGATTCGGCCTCTCTCTGGGCAATGGCCATGGAGCTTACCAGGCTGGCGTCATTATGGGCGATTCTGATGCCTCTGCCGCCGCCGCCGGCGGTTGCCTTTATCAGCACCGGGTAGCCTACCTTGTGGGCTATCTCCACCGCCTCTTGCTGGCCCGTGATGGTCGACTCGCTGCCGGGCAAGACCGGCACCCTGTTCTCAACGGCGACACGCCTGGCCTCGGACTTGTCTCCCATCGTCTTGAGGGTCTTTGCGGAGGGTCCTATAAAGGTGATATTGGAGGACTCGCAGATCTCGGCAAAATGACTGGACTCCGCTAGAAAACCGTAGCCGGGGTGTATGGCCTCAACGTCGGTGACCTCTGCCGCGCTGATTATGCTTGGCACGTTGAGATAACTCTGGTCTGACGACGCGGGACCTATGCACACCGTGTTGTCGGCCAGTTCAAGGTACCGGGCGCCTTCGTCGGCCTGCGAGCAAACAGCCACCGTCTCGATGCCCAATTCCTTGCAGGCCCTGATTACCCTGAGTGCTATCTCACCCCTGTTCGCGATTAACACCCGGGAAAACATTTCTCAGTCCCTACCCTTCAGACCCGGCCGGCACCAGCTTAAAGAGTGGCTGGCCAAACTCGACCGGTTGACCGTCCTCGACCAATATCTCCGCCACCTTGCCGCTCACCTCGGCCTTTATCTCGTTTATTATCTTCATTGCTTCTATCACGCAGACCGGCGTCTCGGGGTCAAGCGCGTCACCGACCTCTACGTAGGGCTCCGCCCCGGGCGTGGCCGCCCTGTAGAACGTTCCCACCATCGGCGAGGTTATCTCCGCGAGATTGTCTTTTGCCGCCGGCGGCTGCATCAGCTCCGCGGGAGCGGGAAGGCTACCGGAGGGAAGCACCGCGTGGTGGTAACCGCCGTCCGTCTTCCTCACTTTTATCCTTAAGGTGTCTTCCTGTATCTCAATCTCCGCCAGGTCGTTGGCGTTCATCAAAGAGATAAGTTCTTTGATTTTATCCATCGTACTCATATTTTTAGGTGACCTCTTCATGTACTTATCAGGCCATTGCTAAAGCCCTTCCGGAGAGAGACCGGCACGCTGGCGTGATAGGCGGGTAAACGGCTCAAACTACGGCCTCGTTAAGGACCTTAGAGACACGGCTCAACACCTCACATCCGTCTTCCTTAACCAGGACCATGTCTTCTATTCTGACGCCACCCCAATCCGGGAGGTAGATGCCGGGCTCTACCGTTATGACCATGCCGTCCTTCAGCAACCTTCTGTTGGCGCGGTTAACCTTAGGACCTTCATGCACCTCAAGTCCTATTCCGTGCCCAAGACCATGACCGAATCTCTCGCCATAGCCTTTTTTCTCTATATACGCCCTGGCCGCCACGTCGACGTC
>JAUVQR010000147.1 GCA_030598065.1 Planctomycetota bacterium
CGTCTTCGCCCGCGGCGGGTACCACGTATTCTCGGTACAGGACTACCAGTCGCGCATCAGGGGCGGGCACAATACCTCTACCGTGAGGATTCGTGACGAGTACGTAACCGCCATGCCACAACGAGCAGATATATTAATCGCCCTCAATAAAGAAACCATCGACCTCCATCGGGAAGAGGTGGGCAAGGGCGGGGCCGTAATCTACGACGGCGAGAAAATCGACCTCGGCGACCCCTCACAGAAAGAGAATCCGTCGCTTGTGAGCGTGCCGCTGGAACGGCTCGCCCATGAAAAAGGGGGCCACAAGGCCTATGTCAATTCGGTGGCGGCGGGAGCGGCGCTTGGTCTGATGCGATACGACTTTCAGCCGATGGCCGGGATGCTGAGAGAGATTTACGGCAAGAAGGGTACGGATGCGGACGTTGATGCTGATATAAATGCCGCGCGGGCCGGGTATGATTTTGTTTACGAGAATTCTGCAAGAAACTTCGACTGGGCATTCGCCCCGCTTGACGATAAACGGCGGATGCTTATAAGCGGTAACGAGGCGCTGGCGCTGGGCGCGCTGGCGGCGGGCTGCAAGTTCATGTCGGCCTACCCCATGACGCCTGCAACCGGGGTACTGACCTACCTCGCGGGGAAGGCGAGGGAATGGGGCATTATCGTAGAGCAGGCGGAGGACGAGATAGCCGCCATAAACATGGCAATCGGCGCGTCTTACGCGGGTGTCCGGTCTATGACCGCCACCTCCGGCGGCGGCTTCTGCCTGATGACCGAAGCCCTTGGCCTTGCCGGTATGACCGAGACACCAATTGTAGTGATAGACGCGCAACGCCCCGGGCCCTCTACCGGGCTGCCCACCAGGACCGAGCAGGGCGACCTTGAGTTCGTGCTACACGCCGCGCACGGTGAGTTCCCCAGGGCTATACTGGCGCCGGGCACCGCGGAGGAGGCTTTTTACGTAATGGGCAAGGCGTTTAACCTCGCCGAGAGGTATCAGACTCCTGTAATAATAATGAGCGACCAGCACCTGGCCGACTCATGCTGGACGATAGATAACCTCGACATAAACAGAATAACCATAGACAGGGGCGAATTTCTTACCGAAAAAGACCTGGCAAAAATAACGGACGGGTACAAGCGACACGCCATCACCGACTCCGGCATCTCGCCCAGGGTTCTGCCGGGGACGTCCGGCGCGCTGGTGGTCACCGACAGCGACGAGCATGACGAGGAAGGACACCTGACAGAAGACCTGGACATACGCGTCAGGATGGTGCAAAAGCGCATGAAGAAGCTGGAAGGAATCAGGGGTGAGATTGCGCCACCCGAACTATACGGCAGAAAAGGCGCCAAGATGCTGCTCATCGGATGGGGTTCCACCTACGGGGCGATGAGGGAGGCCGTGGACACGATAAACGGAGGCGGAGGCAGCGCGGCGATGATGCACATAAGTGAGCTGTGGCCGTTCCCATCCCTGGAAGTGGCCAGGGCAATAGAAAAGGCTGAAAAATGTTTCGTGGTAGAGAACAACGCCACCGGACAACTGGCGCGTATCATAAGAACCGAGACCGGCGAGACCGTCACCGGAAATATTCTCAAATACGACGGCCTCCCGTTCAGCCCCGAACAAATCGTGAACAGCTAATACAGTAATAGGCGCGAAAGGGAGAGCCGATACAAACATGGTAGAGCTGAAGGATTATCTGGGGCAGGAGACGGCATGGTGCCCCGGCTGCGGCAACTTCATGATACTGCGGGCGGTGCAGGAGGCGCTGGTCGGGCTTGAGCTGGAGCCGCACGAGGTGCTGCTTGTTTCGGGCATCGGCCAGTCCAGCAAGCTGCCCCATTACATGAAGTGCAACACCTTTAACAGCCTGCACGGACGCACCCTCTCTCCCGCCACCGGCGCGAAGCTGGCCAATCATGCACTGAACGTCATCGCAATAGCCGGAGACGGCGACTGCTACGGCGAGGGTGGCAACCACTTTATGCACACCATCAGGAGAAACGTCAACATCACGCTGGTGGTGCACGACAACCAGGTCTACGGCCTTACCAAGGGCCAGGCCTCACCCACCAGCGAGGTAGGGTTCAAGACAAAGGTGCAGCCGGACGGGGTATACGAGTCCGCGTTTAACCCCATCTCCATAGCGGTGGCCCTCAACGCCAGCTTTGTAGCCAGGGGCTTTACCGGCGAAAAGGACCATCTGGTGGGACTCTTGCAGAAGGCCGTCCAGCACGACGGCTTCGCCCTGGTAGACATCCTGCAGCCCTGCCCCAGTTTCAACAAACTGAATACATTCAAATGGTACAAGGAACGTGTCTACAAGATAGAAGATGAAGACCCCGGTTACGACCCCACCGACATGATGGCGGCCTTCAAGAAGGCCCAGGAGTGGGGCGACAGGATACCTCTGGGGCTGATATATCACACCGAACGCCTTACAATGGAAGAGCAAGAACCGGTATTAACGCGGGGCCCGCTGGTAAAACAATCCGCAGACATAGACCGGTCGGGGTTTGACAAGCTGTTGGAAGAATTTTATTAGTCTGCTGGTCTACAATAGACGTCAAGACGCACACCATACAAGACTAAATCATCCCCTTTACATCGAGGGCGATGTCCAGGGCGGTTGCAGAGTGGGTAAGCGCGCCGACCGATATCCAGTCCGGGCCGGCCTTCGCAACCTCCCCCACGTTATCCAGCGTAACGCCGCCTGAGACCTCTATGATGGGGGGCTCCTGCAGCCCGGCCTTTCTTATCATGCCCATGGCCCTTGATATATTGTCGATGGACATGTTGTCCAGCATGATTATGTCCGGCCTTGCGGCCAGCGCCTCTTCCACCTCCTCCAGCGACTTCGCTTCCACTTCAATCAGCATCCACTGCGGCGCCTTTTCCCTCGCCAGCCGGACGCCCTTTGATATGGCCTGCCCCGCCCCAAGCACCTTCAGGTGGTTGTCCTTTATAAGTATCTGGTCATACAGCCCCATACGGTGGTTCTCGCCACCGCCCATCTTTACGGCGTATTTCTCCAGCGTGCGCCAACCCGGTATGGTCTTTCTGGTGTCATATATCTTCGTCCTGGTGTCCTTCACCCTTTCAACGTACCGGGCGGTGGTGGTAGCTATGCCGGACAGCCTCTGCAGGAAGTTGAGGGCCACCCTCTCCCCCGACATGATGCCCCTGGCAGGGCCGCTTACCGTGGCGATTACCCTGCCCGGAAGCACCCTGGCGCCGTCGTCAACCGCGTATTTGAAAAAAACCCCTCCGTCCACCTTCCTGTAGACATGTTCGGCCACCGGCAGGCCGGCCACCACGCCGGGCTCTTTGGCTACGAACTCGGCCCTGGCCTCAAGCCACTCCGGCACCAGGCTGTCGGTGGTCACGTCGCCGCCGCCGACGTCCTCCCTTATGGCCATGTCGATTAGCTGCTCTATCTCTTTATCTTCGGGGTCAAATGGTGATGTCATCTGTCCAATCAGTCATCCCGTCAACTCTTGACGTTTAAGGCCGTAAGTTTGTCCCTCAGTTCCGCGGCCTTCTCGAAGTCGAGTTTCGCGGCCGCCTCCTGCATATCCTGTTTCAGCTCGTTTATGTAGTCGAGTGTCACGTATTCCTCTTCCGTCTCCGCTACCACCTCGCGCGCGTACCTCTTTGCAGAAACCTCTTCCTCGATGCCCTTGCGTATCTCCTTACGTATGCTCTGCGGGGTGATGTTGTGCCTGCTGTTGTACTCAATCTGTCGTCTGCGCCGCCTGGCGGTCTCGTCCATAGCCCTCTTCATTGATGAGGTGACGGTGTCGGCGTACAGAATTACCTCGGCGTTTACGTTTCTGGCCGTCCGGCCGATGGTCTGTATCAGCGAGGTTTCGGAGCGTAGAAAGCCCTCCTTGTCCGCGTCGAGTATGGCCACCAGCGACACCTCAGGCAGGTCAAGCCCCTCCCTGAGCAGGTTGACGCCGACCACCACGTCAAACTTCCCCAGGCGCAGGTCTCTCAGCACCTCCACCCTCTCAAACGTGTCCAGTTCGGAGTGGAGGTACATGCCCTTCTGGCCCTCTTCCTGGATGTATTCGCTCAGGTCCTCGGCAAGGCGCTTGGTCAGCGTGGTCACCAGGACACGCTCACCCTTCCCGGCCCTCTTCCTTATCTGTTCAAGCAGGTCCTTCACCTGCGTGGTCGCCGGCCTGACGTGTATGACCGGGTCGAGCAACCCCGTGGGACGTATTATCTGCTCCACGACCTCTCCCCCGCACGCCTCCAGCTCATAAGGGCTGGGCGTGGCCGACACGTACAGCACCTGGTCAATCTTACCCGCCCATTCGCTGAACCGCAAGGGACGGTTGTCCAGCGCCGACGGCAGGCGGAACCCGTGCGCCACAAGGGTCTCCTTCCTTGAGCGGTCTCCGTTGTACATGCCGCCTATCTGGGGTACGGTTACGTGGGACTCGTCCACAATGGCGAAGAAATCGTCGGGGAAGTAGTCAATAAGCGTGAAGGGCGGTTCACCTGGTGCGCGGCCGCTTATGTGCCTTGAGTAGTTCTCTATACCGTGGCAATAACCCGTCTCCTTTATCATCTCCATGTCATAACGGGTGCGCGCCTCCAGGCGCTGCGCCTCAAGGTGTTTGCCCTTGGACCTGAGCTGGTCCAGCTGCCAGGTAAGTTCTTTCCCAATGGACGCCACCACGCCGTCAATCTTGCTCTCCGGCATCACGAAGTGTTTTGCCGGGTAAATC
>JAUVQR010000125.1 GCA_030598065.1 Planctomycetota bacterium
GTGGTACTAGGGCAGGTGGCGGCAACGGGTAACGTCCCGTGTCTCTCCTGCGGGTACGGCGTAGACTGCCCCACAAGCGCCGTTCCCTGGATCTTCGGCAAGGTGGACAGCATAACAGACGACATGTTTCAGCGCATTGAAGACCAGCCGGAGGTGACGGAATTCGCAACGCGTCTCGGTAGAGAGATAGGGCAACGTCTGCAGGGGCAGGCTGCATAGAGCAGAGCAGAACAGAACCCTTCGCACGGGAGGGGGGTATTATGGACCAGGAAGTTTCTTTCGACTGGAAGCGCTGCCCGGAAGCTGAGCGTTTTGTTCGAGGTCGCCTGAACGCCTTGCTTAAGGCGAACCAATGGGCCGCCGGCTTCGCGCGGTCTCTTGAAGAAAAGACCGCAACGCAGTTCTGCGACTGGATAGACCACATAGTAATACCTTACACCGGGTACGACCATATCGCGCTTGAAAAGATTGGTTTCACCCAAAACCCACTCGCCGATACCCTGTCAGGCGTCACCGCCTACTCACACCCGGGAGCGATCTTTCCCGACATCCTGGTAAGCGAAGACACAGAAGGACCCGTTCTGGAGATGGCCATTAAGGCCGAGTCCATAGCGGCGTTTGCCGCCATCCACGGCATGACAAGCGCCGTGGAGGGTGAACCCATGAGCCGATATCGCAGGCTGGTGATAAACGAGGAGCATGGCACACGATTCATGGCCGTGGAACGCCGCGGTTACCGGGGCTATGTAGTAGAGAGGCCTGCGGGCGATTATTTTACCAAATACGCGGCGGCAGAGGCGCTTTGGCGGTCCAGGTGCCGCTGGTTTGCAGACGATGAGGCCGGGTTCCGTGAGGCAGAGGGTACGGTCGACGAAATGATTTCCCTTGTGGGAAAAACCCTTGCGACCTATCTTATCTTCAAGGTGGGACGCGAACACTGGGGATTCAGGAACCGGGCCGGGCGTGTCCAAAAGGGGCGTCAGGATTCTCTGGGTCTTGGATGGGGAAATCACGACCACCACACGTTCAGATGCTCCCGGCAACACATGCCGAACCTGATAGGGATACTTGAAAAACTTGGCTTTCTCTGCCGGGAGCGATTTTACGCCGGCAAAGAGGCCGGCTGGGGGGCGCAGGTGCTGGAAAACCCGGCGTTGCAGGTCGTGGTGTTCGCAGACCTGGACCTTTCGCCGAAGGAGACGGAGATAGACTTCGCCCACGAATCCCTGCCCATGAAAAAGAAACTGGGCACGGTGGGGCTATGGGTCGGACTTCATGGTGAAAGTTTTTTCCAGGCCGGGCTACACCACGTTGCCGGCAGGTTTAATTTTGACCGCCTTCGGGACGACCTGGCGAAAGAGGGTATTGACAGTATGGAGCCGTTCTCAAACTTCGATTTCTTCAAGCAGGCGTTTCTGGCTGGTGAGATGTGGCAGGTAATACCCGAACGGACAAAGAAGCTGCTGGACGACGGCAGCATAACTCAGAAACAGTACAAGAGGTTTCTTAAACAGGGCGCAAGGGGCAGCCACCTGGAGGACCTGCAGAGGGGTGAGGGCTTTAAGGGGTTTAACCAAAAATCCGTCAGCGCGGTCATCAAGGCCACCGACCCGAGACGGTAGATTGATGCTACGTTCGCAGGGCTAAAGCCCTGCGGCACCCCCGACATAAAAACCACCGATTCGAGACGGTATGTTTAGTTGCCCGCGCGCTGGCGGGGTTCAGTCCCAGCTCTCGGCGTCCACCTGGGAGTACACCACAATCTGGTCCTCGGCCAGCAGCTTTTCCTTGCCCGTCTCCATGTCTTTTAGCTTGACCTGTCCCTGCGCGAGCTCGTCGGGGCCTATCATGATGACCCTCCTTGCGCCCCGCTTATTTGCCGAACGCATCTGGGCCTTGAGGCTCCGACCCTCGTAGTCAAGGTCACAGGAGAGGCCCTGGGACCTCAGCTTCTGGGCAATCTTGAAGCACTCTTTGTGGGTCTCTTCCCCGATGGAGATAAGATATACCTGTAGCCTGGGTTCTCCCTCGTCCATGGGCACCTTGTCCTGGTACGTCTTTTCGAGGGCGAGCATGCTGCTCTCCATACCTATGGCAAATCCGACGGCGCCTGTGGGCGGTCCGCCTACATCCGCGATAAGGTTATCGTAGCGTCCTCCGGCGCAGATGGCGCTCCTCGCGCCAAGTGACGGCAGGACCACCTCGTACACCGTCTTGGTGTAGTAATCAAGCCCTCTGACCAGGAACGGGTCCAGGTCGTACTTGACGTTTATGTCGGTAAGCGCCGCTTTGACGACGTCGAAGTGGTCTTTACAGGCCCTGCACATGTAGTTGTATATAACGGGCATCTTGTGGGCAATCTCCCTGCACCCCTTCTCCTTACAGTCAAGTACGCGGAAGACGTTTCTCTCCATCCGCGCGAGGCAGAGCTCGCACAGGCTCTTCTTGTGCCGGGCCAACTCCTCTTTCAAGACCTTACGGTATGGCGGACGGCACTGCTCGCATCCGATGATGTTTAGCTTCAACTCATAATCAACCAGCGCCAGGCGGTCATAGACCTGAGTGGCCACGCCTATGGTCTCCACGTCCACCAGCGGGTCCATGGAGCCGACCGCCTCTATGCCCATCTGATGGAACTGTCTAAGGCGGCCCGCCTGGGGTCTCTCTTTCCGGAACTGTGGACCTATGTAGTAAAACTTCTGGAATTTCTGTGTCTTGTACATCTCATACTCGACGTAGGCGCGCATCACCCCGGCGGTGTTTTCAGGCCGGAGGGTGATTGATGAGTTCTCTCCATCGGCAAAGGTGTACATCTCCTTCTCCACTATGTCCGAGGTGTCGCCGATGCCCCTTACGAATAGTCCCGTGTCCTCAAACAACGGGGAGCGAATCTCGTGGTAACCCGCCAGCTCAAATATCTCTCTGGCCACTTCCTCCAGCCAGCGCCAGAGACGCCACTGGTGGGGGAGAACGTCTACCATGCCCCTGGGCGCTCTTAGCCCGGTGGGTGCTTTCTTCGATTTCTTTTGCTCACCGCTTGTCATGACCGACCTTTAACCTTTTCTATATCTAAGACTTATAAACACAACAGCATTATAGCCATTGCGGCCTGAGTTTCAAGCCTTTTAGAAACGGACTTGGAATTTCCTGTGATTTATTGTATTTTTAGCCGGACAGGTAGAGATGACCGGGACGAAAATCTCTTGGAGTTTACCCCGTACATCCTCTATTGGCGTGAGAGGTCAGGGGTAACATCAGTCTATATAAAGACCAGGGACTTAGGGACGAAGGAAACTGAACATGAGATTCTTGGGAAGGTTGTTTCAGCTTGTCGGGCTGCTGCTTGTGTTGGAGGCATTGTACTACGGGATAGTGCTTGATTCTATGGGTAAGGAGATGACCTTCCTGATCATTGGCGGTGCGGTCTTTTATCTGGGAAGAATGATTGAAGCACGGGGGTAGTAACCGCCTGCCCGGTCGCATACGTCTACCTTGCCTTCTTTTTCAACCTCAATCTTCTGCGTGGTTGTCTCCGCTTTTTTTCCTGTTCTTCCAGGGCCCGCCGCACGCCAGGGTCCCTTATCCTGTCCCTTACAAAGAACCTGCGGGCGAAGATCTGGATGGCAAAAAAAATGCCGATGGCAAGCGTAAGCCCTATGGCAGCTATGACTGCTTGAAGACCCTGCGACATGTCACACAACCCTTATATTCAAGACCGTATTGCTTCCTGCCAGCCTGGTGAGATTTAACAGCTAAATTATAAATCCCGTCCAAATGGGGCGCAAGCAATATTTCGCGCCCTTTTACCCCTGGTCTGCGCCGTTTACCATGTTCAGCACCTCTGCGGCGGCGGCCGCTGATGCGCCGCTGCCCCCCATCACCGCCTTGACGCGCGCCAGTTCGCTTTTTACGTGCTTTCTTTTCTCTTCGTCCAGCATCAGCTCCAAGGCATGGTCGGTTATCCACTTATGGTCATCCCAGCACATGAGCGATTCAGGAACAAGGTGCTCACCGGCCGCTTTATTGACAAGGCAGAGATAGGGCGTCTCTATATAAGGTTTTGCCACAAAGTAGGCTATTGGACTTATGCGGTAGGCAACCACCATGGGCGTAAGATGGGCAGCCACCTCCAGGGTTACCGTTCCGGAACTTGTCAGGCAGACGCTGGACGCCTCGATGACCTCCGGCAGGTTGCCGATAACTATCTCGAACGGTAATTTAAACCTGTTCGCGATTATCTCTATAAGGTCCATATTCCTCACATGGTGGCACGAGATGGCGAAACTGGCCTGCGGGTGTCTCTTGTGTATGTCCTGCGCGGCTCTCAGAAACAGCGGCAGGAGTTTGTATATCTCCTGCTCCCTGCTTCCGGGCAGGATTGAGACCAGGTATTCTCCCTTCTCGGCCCTGAGGCGGTCTACCAGGTCATTATCCTGCTCCCTCTTCTCCAGTTCATCGAATAATGGATGGCCCACGTATTTGCAGTTAAGGCCTGAACCGGCGTAAAACTCCTCCTCAAACGGGTATACAAGCAGCAACTTCTTGACCACTTTCCTGAATTTTTTTATCCTCCAGCTGCCGTGCGCCCATAGCTGGGGACAGACATAATATATAACCGGCACGCCGCGCCGGGCGGCCGCATGGGCAAGGTGCATATTAAAGCCCGCGTAATCTATCAGCACCACAACGTTGGGCTTCTTTTCTTCGAAGAAACGCTTGCAGTCGTTGTATATCTGCCAGAGGGTGGGTATCTTGACCAGCGTGCTTGCCCACATAATCGCATGGTCGTCCATAGCATGCAGACTGTGAAGACCGGCATCGTGCATTCTCTGTATTCCCAGGCCGTGAAATTCCACCTCCGGGTCCCTGTTGAACACCTCCTTCATCAGGTTAGCTCCATGCATATCACCCGAAGGGTCGCCCACGCTTATGAATATCTTTTTCCCGGCCAATCTCTCTCTCCGCCAAATAAACTACGTCCCGGATAAGAAAAAACTGATGACGCTACCCAGCGTATTGATACCAAACAATATTACCGCACCGCCCCACACCCACACCCAGCCCCATGACATGTCAAGACAGAACCACCCGTATCGCAAATCAAGGCCGAAGAGCGAGAGGAAAAAGACGGACAGGATGACGCAGATAAACAGAATCAGCCAAAGCAACACAACGTGTTCCGGCATAAGAAGCCCGTGAAGTATCCAGATTTCCAGCGAAAAGGACAGCAACAGCGACAGCAGCGCGACCTTTATCCACGCATGAAAATACGCGGTCCCTCCAAACACCAGCAGAACAAAGACGATGATTAATGGTAA